>JACQWB010000026.1 GCA_016209385.1 Candidatus Rokuibacteriota bacterium | reverse complement strand
GCCGCCTACCTCGGTCTCGGGGCGTACAGCGTGGGCGTGCTCACGACCCAGCACGGTGCGAACTTCTGGGTTACCCTGGCGGTCGGGGTGTTCCTCGGCATGGCAGGTGCCGCGGTCTTCGGCCTGGTTGCCCTCCGCGCCACCGGGGTCTACTTCCTCATGATCACGCTGGCACTCGGGATGGTAATCTGGGGGCTCGCGTATCGGTGGGTATCGCTGACTCAGGGAGATAACGGGATCCCCGGAATCCCTCGGCCCGATCTCGGCGTGCCGTGGTCGCTCGGCAAGGCGATCCCCTTCTACTACTTCGCGCTTGTCGGCTTCGTGCTCGCGCTCTGGTTCCTCAGGATGATCGTGCGGTCGCCGTTCGGCCAGAGCCTGGTGGGGATCCGCGAGAGCGAGTCTCGCATGCGGACCCTCGGCTATCACGTGTGGCTGCACAAGTACATCGCCTTCGTCATCGCCGGGACCGTGGGCGGCTTCTCAGGCGTGCTCTGGGCCTACTATAATGGCTTCGTCGGCCCGGCGGACGTGGAACTGGCCAACTCTGTGGAGATTCTCTTGATGGTCGACCTCGGCGGCCGGGGGACCCTGGGGGGCCCAGCTCTGGGAGCAGGCGTGATCGTCATGCTGAAGAACCTCGTGAGCGTCTACACGCACCGCTGGCTCTTGATCCTGGGCGCGGTCTATATCGGGACAATCGTGTACGCCCCCGAGGGAATCGCGGGGGCCGTCAGGCAGTTGACGACACGACCGAGACGTCAACCGCTGACTTCCCGGGCCTAACGTGAACGACACGAGGAGGAACGAAGGATGGGCAAGAAACTGTTGATTGCCGTGGTCGCAGTGCTGGTGTTGCTCACTGGGGCGGGTCCGGTGTGGGCCCAGAAGGGGCCGATCAAGATCGGCTTTCTCGCGCCGATGACCGGCGGTGCCGCCCAGGTCGGCAAGGATATGGTCAACGGACTCATGATGTACCTCGACGAGATCGGCAACCAGATCGCTGGACGCAAAGTCGAGGTCATCGTGGAGGACACCCAGGGCCAGCCACCCGTCGCCCTGACCAAACTCAGAAAGCTCCTGGAGAGCGATAAGGTCCATGTCCTGGCCGGCGGGCTCTTCGCCCACGTGGGCTACGCCCTGGCGCCGAAGGTGGACGAGTACAAGGTGCCGATGCTCTACCCCGTCATGGCCGCGGACGACCTCACGCAGCGAAAGCCGGCCAAGTGGGTGGTGCGGACCGGCTGGACCTCGAGCCAGCCCTCCCATCCCTTTGGGGAGTGGGTCTATAAGACGCTCGGGTACAAGAAGGTCGTGACTGCAAGCCAGGACTACGCCTTCGGCTACGAGGTCGTCGGCGGCTTCCAGAAGACCTTCGAGGAGGCCGGCGGGCAGGTGATTCAGAAGCTCTGGTTCCCTCTCGGCACGACCGACTTCGCGCCTTACCTGGCCCAGATCCGCCGGGACGCTGACGCGGTCTTCTACCTGGCCGTCGCCGCCTCAGCGCTGCGGTTCCCCAAGCAGTACCAGGACGCCGGGTTGAAGGCCCGTCTCCCGCTCATCGGCGGCGGCGTGCCCACGGACGAGTTTGTCCTGCCCTCGCTCGGAGATGAGGCCCTCGGCATCATCACCCCGCTCATCTACAGTGCCGCCATTGACACGCCCATCAACAAGCGCTTCGTCAAAGAGTACCGTGCGAAGTTCGGCAAGGTTCCCTCCTACTATTCGGAGACCTGCTACACCTCCGCGCGCTGGATCGCCGAGGCCGCCAAGGCCATCGGTGGCAACGTGGAGGACAACGAGAAATTCCTTGCCGCGCTCCGAAAGGTCGAAATCCCTGATGCGCCGCGAGGCCCGATCAAGCTCGACGCCCACGGCAACCCGATCCAGCACATCTACATCAGGAAAGTCGAGAGAAAGGAGGGCGAGCTCTGGAACACGGTGGTCCAGACGTTCCCGGCCGTGTCGCAGTTCTGGAAGTACAAGCCAGAGGAGTTCATGAAGCAGCCCGTCTACGACCGGAACTTCCCGCCGTGCAAGTATTGCTAACACTCGGAGGGGGGCTAACGCCCCCCTTCCGATTCCTTCCCGCGGAGGCTTGCGCGGGCAAAGCCCGCGCTCGGGCACGCGCGACCGTGCGCCGGGGATGCCCTGTGGAGCGAATCCGACGCGACCACCTTCGGTGGTGCCCGGCGGGCGGCGAAGCACAGGACGCCGAAGCGCTCCGAGCCAGCCAACAGGGTTGGGTGGCGAGGACAACCCCCCGCTGCGGGGGGATGGGGGGCCCAGCGGAGGCGTCCGAGCGAGCTAAGCCCGTCGAGGCGAGGAGGCCTGAAGCGAGGCAGGGCACCCCGGCGCAGGGTCTGGGCATCGCGGGGTGACTGTCATGGCGGACCAGCTCGCGCTGAGCCTCACGGACGTGTCGAAAGCGTTCGGGGGGCTCCACGCGGTCGACGGGGTGAGCCTCGAGGTCAAGCCCGGCGAACGCCGCGCCATCATCGGGCCCAACGGCGCCGGGAAGACCACCCTGTTCAACCTGATCAGCGGGGAGATGCCGCCGACCGCGGGGCGGATCACGCTCTTCGGGCGGGACGTGACGCGGCTCGCGCCGCATCGCCGCGCGGCGCTAGGGCTCGGCCGAACGTACCAGATCACGAACCTGTTCCCGAGCCTCAGTGTGCTGGAGAACTGCCTGCTGGCGGTCCAGGCGCTCAGGCCCACCAAGCTCCACCTCCACCGCGCGCTCAGCCGCTACTCGTTTCTCTTCGACCGAGCGCGCTCGGTGCTGGAGGCGGTCGGACTGACCGGCAAGGAGGGCGAGACCGTCCGCAACCTCTCCCACGGCGAGCAGCGCCAGCTCGAGATCGCCCTGGCCCTCGCCGGGGCGCCGAAGCTGCTCCTGCTCGACGAGCCGACTGCCGGCCTCTCGCCCGCCGAGTCCAATATGATGACGGCACTCCTGAAACGGCTCGACCCCGGCATCACGATCCTGATCATCGAGCACGACATGGACGTCGCCTTCGAGGTGACGAACCGGATCACCGTGCTCCACTTCGGCAAGGTCGTGGCCGACGGGCTTGGGGAAGAGGTCAAGGCGAACCCGCTCGTCCAGGAGATTTATCTGGGGACCCAGTAAGCTGTTCGAGCCGAGGGCCATCGGCCATGCCGCAGGCAGGCCCGGCACGAGGCGAGGCCCGATTGAGGAGGTGCGACGGTGAAAGCCATGGTCCTCCGCGAGCTGGGTGGGCCGGTGCGCCTGGAAGAGGTGCCGGTTCCGAAGATCGGTCCCAACGATGTCCTCCTCCGCGTGCGCGCGACAGGCGTCGGCCTGACGGTGGTCATCATGACCGCGAATCCGGGTCGCGTCACCGCGTACCCGCGGATTCCGGGCCACGAGGTGGCGGGTGAGGTGGCTGAGGTGGGCTCGGAGGTGACGACCGTCAAGGTCGGCGACCGGGTCACCTGCCACTTCTACCTCACGTGCAAGGTCTGTCCCTACTGCCGGAGCGGCCGGGAGACCCTGTGCTCGAACTTCAAGGGCTACGTGGGGATGGCCTGTGACGGCGGCTACGCGGAGTACATGGCGATTCCCGCCGTCAACCTCTGCCCCATCCCTCCAGGCGTGACGGATCTCGAGGCCGCGATCGGGGCCGACGCGATCTGCACCCCCCTCCACGCCTGTCGCGAGGAAGCCAGGGTCGGCCCCGGGGACCAGGTCCTGATCGTGGGGGCCGGCGGCGGGGTGGGGGTCCACATGGTTCAGATGGCCAAGCTCTGCGGTGGCTACGTGCTCGCCGCGGATCTGACCGATGCCAAGCTGGAGATGGCGAAGGCCGTGGGGGCGGATGAGGTGGTCGATGTCCGACGGGAGGAGCTGTCGAAACAGGTGCTCGCCAAGACCGACGGGCGCGGCGTGGACGCGGCGATCGATTGCGTGGCCTCGACCGAGACGCTGGAGGCGTGTCTCCGGTCCCTCGCCCGCGCCGGCAGGCTGGTCATCATCGGGTCGCGTCCGCGCGAGGTGTTCAAGGTGGACCCCGTCTTCAGCGTGGACGCCCAGTGGATGCTCTACCGGGCGCTCGAGATCCACGGCTCGCGCTACGTGTCGCTGGCGGAGCTGGGCCAGACGTTGGAGCTGCTCCGCCAGAAGCGGATTCGCGCCATCGTCACGCGGACCTTCCCGCTGGAGGAAGCGGAGGAAGCCCACCGGTTGCTCCGGCAGAACGCGCTCGTCGGCCGGGCCGCGCTGATCCAGTAAGAGGCGCGGAGCAGGGGCGTGCGCAGAACGTGCGGCAGAGCCTCATCGGAGGGAAAAGCTATGAAGCGATGGGCAGCACTCCTGGGGGCGGTGACAGTGGTGGTCGTGGCCTGGGCGGCGATGGCCCAGACGCCCACCCCGCTGATGGCAGCGGTGGGCAGCAACATGAACCATGTCCCGAGCTTCGTCGGGGTGGAGAAGGGGATCTTCCTCAAGCACGGCATCGACCTCAAGCTCAAGGTGCTCAGCACCGGGCAGGAGATGGCCAAGGCGCTCCAGGCCGGCGAGGTCCAGATCATCGGCTCCGCCTTCTCGAACTACCCGGTGGCCGTCGAGCGCGGCATGGCCGCCAAGGGTGTGGTGGGGCTCATGGGAGACCGCACCGGCCGGTACTCCGACGATCCCGTCAGCGTGTGGACGCGCAAGGGCACGGGCGTCACGAAGATCGCGGACCTCGCGGGGCGGAAGGTCGGCACGCCCATCGGCGGCACCGCCGACGAGTACCTGGGGGTGGTGCTCAAGAAGGCAGGCCTCTCCCGCGAGAAGGTGAATCTCCTCAACGTCCCGCCCGGCAACATCGTCTCGGCCCTGCAGGGCGGCAGCGTGGAGGCGGTGGCCATCTGGGAGCCATTCGGCTCCCTGATCCAGGCCAAGGTCCCCGATGCCGTGCTGGTCTCGCGGGGCGGCGGGCACATCGGCTACTACATCAACATGGCCGTGCGCAACGACGTCATCGAGAAGAGCCCCGACGTCGTGGAGCGCTACGTGATCGGGGTGGCGGCGGCCGCCCAGTACACGCGTCAGCACCCGGACGAGGCCGCCGAGATCGCCACGCGCTGGGTTCCGGGGCTTGACGGCGCGGTGGCCAAGCAGGCGCTTCGCCACATGAGGTTCGATCCCCGAATCACCTCCCACACCCTCGCGGCGTGGGACGAGAACGTGCGGATCCTCATCGAGCAGAAGAAGCTCCGCGCCGCGCTGCCCTGGCAGCAGGGGATCGAGCGGCGCTTCATCGACAAGGTGATGAAGAGCCACCCGCAGCTCTTCGAGGACCTCAAGCCGGTCCCCTGAAGGGCCGACCGCGACGGCGCGCGTGCCCGCCAAGATCGCCCTGCAGGGGCTGCGGCACGAGTACGTCAACCCGTTCACGCGGGAGCGCGTGCTGGCGCTCGACGGCCTCAATCTGGAGGTGCGGCAGGGCGAGTTCCTGACCGTCGTGGGGCCGAGCGGCTGCGGCAAGACGACGCTCCTCAACATCCTGGCCGGGCTCATCCCACCCACGCGCGGCGCCGTGCTCGTGGACGGCCGGCCGGTGACGGGCCCGGGTCGTGACCGCGGCGTCGTCTTCCAGGAGTTCGCCATCCTGCCGTGGCGGACCGTGGAGCGGAACATCGCCCACGGCCTCGAGATCCAGGGCGTGTCCCGGGCGGAGCGCGCCGCCATCGTCCGGCGCTTCGTGGAGCTGGTGGGGCTCAGCGGCTTCGAGAAGAAGTACCCCCACGAGTTGTCGGGCGGCATGCGCCAGCGGGTGGCGGTGGCGCGCACGCTGGCCGCCAACCCCGAGGTCATGCTCATGGACGAGCCGTTCGCCTCGGTGGACGCGCAGACGCGCATCACGCTGCAGGAGGAGCTGAACGCGATCGCCCAGGCGACGCGCAAGACCATCCTCTTCGTCACGCACAACGTCGAGGAGGCGGTGTTCCTGGGCGACCGCTGCTGCGTCCTCTCGCGCCGCCCGGGACGGGTCAAGGCGCTCGTGGCCGTGGACATCCCGCGCGAGGGGCGCACCTGGAAGCTCTTCACCTCCGACCCCGTGTTCGGCGCCACCAAGGACCACGTGCTGCGGCTGGTGCGCGAGGAGGTGGGTGGGGAGGAGGCCGGGCGGTGACGCGTCGCTGGGAGCTCGTCGCGACGTGGATCGCCGTCCTGGCCGCGACGACGGGCGCGTGGGGTGTGGCGGCGGCGACGCTGCCGCTGCCCGACTATTACCTGCCCGCGCCCACGGCCGTGCTCGCCGCGCTCGGTGACCTGGTCGCCAAGGGTATCCTGCCGACCTACGTCGTGGCGAGCCTGCGCCGGATCGTGCTTGCCGCCGCGCTGGGGCTCGCGGTGGGGGTGCCCGTCGGCTTGATCCTGGGCATGAGCCGGCGCGTGGCCGACTTCTTCTATCCCCTGCTGAACTTCTTCCAGTCCGTCTCCGGGATCGCGTGGCTGCCGCTCATGCTGGTCTGGTTCGGCTTCGGCGAGCGCACGATCCTGGTGGCAGTCAACTACACGGTGTTCTTCCCCGTGGTCTTCAACGCGCTGCTCGGGGTCCGGAGCGTGCCCCGCCTCTACGTCAACGCGCTCCGCACCCTGGGGGCCTCGCGGTGGCGGATCGTGCGGGACGTGCTGCTGCCGGGCGCGCTCCCCAGCATCGCCACGGGGATGCGGCTCGGGCTCGCCTACGGCTGGCGGGCGCTCATCGCCGCCGAGATGCTGGTGGGCGCCCACGGCCTCGGGTTCATGATCTTCAACGCCCAGAACTTCCACCTCACCGCGCGGATCATGCTCGGCATGGGGATCATCGGCATGCTCTGGCTGGTCCTCGACTACTTCCTGCTGCGCCCCCTCGAGGAGGCCACCATCGCGCGCTGGGGGCTCGTGCAGCGATGAGGGCGCTGGCGACGACCCTCCGCGGAGCGGCGCCGTTCGCGGCGCTCCTGATCGCGTGGGCGCTGGTCACGCGGGCGGGGCTCGTGCCCTCCATCTTCCTGCCGCCGCCGGCTGACGTGGCGCGGACCGCGTGGGAACTGGCGCGCGACGGCTCGCTCTGGATCAACATCGCGGCGAGCCTGGGTCGCGTGCTTCTGGGCATCGTCTTCAGCGTGCCCCTCGCGGTCGCTCTGGGCGTGGCCGTGGGGCTCTCCCGGCGGCTGGCGCCGGTGGTGGAGCCCATCGTGAGCTTCTTCAACGCGCTCTCCGGGATCGCCTGGCTGCCGCTCGCCATCACCTGGTTCGGGCTCGGGTGGGCGAGCGTGACCTTCATCATGTTCAACACGATCTTCTTCCTGGTCTTCTTCAACACGCTGGTGGGCGTGCGCACGGTCCCCCGGATCTTCGAGCACGCCGTGCTGACCATGGGCGGCTCCCGGCGGCACGTCATCCTGCAGGTGCTGATCCCTGGCGCAATGCCCAGCATCGTCACCGGCCTTCGGATGGCCATCGGCTTCGGCTGGCGGGCCCTGATCGCCGCCGAGATGATTGCCACCAGCACCGGGCTCGGCTTTCTCATCTACAACGCCGCCAACTTCCACCAGAGCGACACGATCCTGGTGGGGATCATCGCCATCGGGTGCCTCTGGCTGGCCACGGACCGGCTGGTGCTCCAGCCTCTGGAGCGCCGGACCGTGGAGCGCTGGGGGCTCGTGTCGGAGTCGGCGTGAGGGTCCTGCGCCACCGCACGCTCGCCTTCCTGGTGGCCGTGCTGGCGGCGTGGGGCGCCTGGGAGGCCTTCGTGCGCGTCAGCGCGCCGGGGCGCATCGACGCCGAGCTTCAGCGGGCCCTGGGCCGCGAGCGGCTCGTCAACGTGGCCGTCACCCTGGGCTTCGCCCCGGAGGACTTCCACATCCGCGTGTTCCAGGACCACGGGGTGGTGAGCGGCGTGCGCGGGACCACGGTGCTGCTCAACCGCGTCCCTCGGGAGGAGGTCGAGCGGATCGCCCGCTACTACTGGGTGCGCCGCATCGCGCCCCAGTGAGGGCGGCTGACAGCACCGCCTCCCCGGCCGGTGGCCGCCGCGGCGCGAACGTCGGCCTTGACTTTTACCCCGGGGCGCCCTAGCGTTCAGACGGCGCGACCATGACGTCGCGGCCCCACGCCTCAGGAGGTGCCCCGTGGACAAAAACGGCCATCTCACCCCAGCGCGGATTCGAGCTAGCCTGAACCATCCCGTCATCGACGCCGACGGCCACTGGGTCGAGTACGAGCCGGTCGTCAGCGAGCAGCTCCGGCGCATCGGTGGCGACCGGGCTGCGGAGGGCTTCCTGTCGATCAGACGCCACGATCGCGAATCGCTGTCGATGTCCGTCGCGGAGCGGCGACGGCGGCGCATCCCGCAGGAGGCGTTCTGGTCGGCGCCGGCGAAGAACACGCGCGATCGCGCCACGGCGATGCTGCCGCAGCTCCTCTACGAGCGGCTCGACGAGCTGGGCATCGATTTCGCGGTCCTCTACCCGACGGTGGGGCTCCGCATTCCTCGCATCGCCGACGACAAGGTGCGCCGGGCCACCTGCCGCGCGTTCAACGTTCTGACGGCGGAGTACTTCCGCGACTTCGCCGACCGCATCACGCCGGCCGCCGTGATCCCCGTGCACACGCCCGAGGAGGTCATCGAGGAGCTGGAGTACTGCACCCGTCAGCTCGGCTTCAAGGTGGCGATGTTCGGCAGCCTCGTTCCGCGCCCGGTGGCTGCCATCGCCCCCCAGGATCCCGACGCCGCCCGCTTCCTGACCTGGTATGACACGCTCGGCCTCGACAGCGAGTACGATTACGACCCCCTGTGGGCGAAGTGCGCGGAACTCGGCATCGCGCCGACCTTCCATACCGGCTCGCGCCGCCAGGGCCTGCGCCTGTCGCCAACGAACTTCACCTACAACCACATCGGCCACTTCGCGGCCGCCGGGGAGGCCGTCTGCAAGGCGCTGTTCCTCGGCGGGGTGACGCGACGCTTCCCCCGCCTCCGCTTCGCCTTCCTCGAGGGCGGCGTGGGCTGGGCGTGCATGCTCTACGCCGACCTCGTCGGCCACTGGGAGAAGCGCAACAGGAAGGCGCTCGAGGACACCGATCCCCGCGTCCTCGATCGCGCGCTGCTCGCGGAGCTGGCGCGGAAATACGGCAGCGAGGAGGTTGTCGCGGCGCTGCGCGAGCGGGACGGCTGGCCTGACCCCGACGCGGTCCACCTCACCGGCGGCCTCGCCGATCTCGACGACTACTCGGCGTGCCGGATCGAGCGCAGGGAAGATCTACGCGATCTCTTTGTGCCCAGCTTCTACTTCGGCTGCGAGGCCGACGACCCGATCAACGCGTGGGCGTTCGACCCTCGCGTGAACCCGTTCGGCTCCAGGCTCAACGCGATCTTCGGCTCCGACATCGGCCACTTCGACGTGCCGGACATGCTCGCGGTGCTGGGAGAGGCCTTCGAGCTGGTTGAGGATGGCCTGATCGCCGCCGAGGACTTTCGCGACTTTGCCTTCGCCAACGCGGTGCGGCTGTGGGGCGCGGGCAATCCGCGCTTCTTCGAGGGCACGGTCGTCGAAAAGGCCGCCGCGGCGGTCCTCGCGGAGATGCCTGGCCCGGCGGGGTCGCGCATTGCCTGAGGCGAGGACACCCACGCCGGAGTGAGCGTGATTCAAGGTCGTGTTCGGAGACTGTCGCGAAATAGCGCGCCGGCTTGACCGGGGAGGGACACGAGCATGAGACCGCCGGTGGAGTTCCAGGACCGCAGCGAGTACAAGGCGCGGATGAATGCCCTGCTGACGATCGATCCCCGTCGCACCGTGGTCGCGACGGTCGACATGCAACGCGACTATCTCGACCTCGAGGTCGGCGCCGCCCCCGTCGCGGCGGACGAGGCCGAGCGCGTCGTGAAGCACGCGAGGGATCTCCTGGACTTCGCGCGCGCCGAGGGGATGCCGGTCGTGCACGTGTACGTGAATCGCCGACCGGTCGAGATCGAGCGCGGGTTCCACCCGGGCGAGACGTTCAGGGTGAGCCGGGAGCACCGGCTGTCCCAGAACGCCCAGGCAGGCGTGCGCCGGATTCCGGACCGGCTCGAGGGCTCGCCGCAGGCGGAGGTGCCGGCGATCCTGGTCGCTCCCGGTGACGTCCACGTCACGACCAAGAAGTCGCTGGACGGCTTCCTCGACACCGACCTCGACCTGCTGCTCCGCCGCGTCTATCGAGCGGAGACGGTCGTGCTCACCGGCATCAACACGGATACCTGCGTTTACTCTACCGCCTTCTCGGCCTCGAACCGGGGCTACAAGACGATCGTGATCTCCGACTGTGTCGCCAGCATGCGCGGCAAGGACCACCACTGGATGGCGCTCGAGCTGATGTCCCGGAGTATCGCCTGGGTCCTGACCGTCGAAGAGTTCAAGGAGAAGGTGCGGGCTGTGGGATAAGCAGTGTTGCAATCAGCCCGCGGATGGCAGCTGCTTCACAGAAGTTCGCGGAATTCGTCTTCTGATAGCCCAGCGTCACGCACGATACCGCCCATGGTGTAGACATTGACCGGATTGTGCCGTGGAATAGTGAGGATTCGAACGCCATCAGTCATGACGATATGCTTGCCCTGCCGGATGACACGGAAACCAGCCTTCTGCAGAGCCCGGACAGCGTCCTGGTGATTGACGCCGGCAATCTTCGGCACGCCTAAGAGGCAACTTCGACTTCGCGAACGATGGCGCCCTTTAGCAGCTCGTCGCGAGCAGCAAGATACTCCTGGATGGCGTCCTGGATGTTCTCGAGCGCCTCTTGCTCGGTCGCGCCCTGGGACCAGCAGCCCGGTAGACCGGGCACCGAGGCGCTGTAACCTTCTTCGCTCTGCTGGAGCGCAATCTTGTACCTCATTGATGTGTCTCCTCTCGCCGAGTATACCCTCGATGACGCTGGTCGTCTAACCCGCCCCCCACCCGAACCCGGTTACCGTATGAACCTCGTGACCGGCAAGTTCGAACGCGAACTCGACCGGTTGATTTCGTCAAGCGGAACGGGCACTAGCCAGGAGCGGGTCGCGCGCCATGTTAAGCACCGCGATAGCTTGCTCTCGCTTCACGGACGGAAACTGGCGTAGAAACTCGTCCAGGGTCGCGGCCCCCTCAAGATAGTCGAAGAGGGTCCGGACGGGCTTCGGTTCCGAGGAAACCGGGGTCCCGCCAAGAATATCGGGTCGCTTGGGCCCGAACCTTCATGGACATAGTAAGCGTTTCGAGTCGGCATTTCCTATGAGTGTACGCCCATCCAAGGTGACAACCTAACGTTTATTACGCCGGGCTCGGCCCAACAGGCCGTTCGAGGCTACCAAGCGCCTGCGTTTCCTGAAAGAGCCTGCAAATGACGCGTGGCTCGGCTCACAGGTACCGACAGGCGAGGTCGGATTACTGACGCCTGCGCTAGGACCAGCCGATGTCTCCCGCTGCGGCAGATAGCAGCGTGCCATCACCAGGCCTCCCGTCCAGCCTGTGCGCCGGTGTCGACCCGTCCGTGGAGATTGGCCTTGGTGACCTCGTCGAGGAGATCCTTGAGAAGAGCCCCGCGCCTGGGGACGGGTGCGGCAACGAGTCGGCCTCCTGATACGGATACGTTGACAACCGTTCCCTCTTCCATATCCGCGTGCGCTGCGAGAAGCTTTGGGATTCGCAAGACGAGGCGGTTGCCCCATTTCTGCACGCGCACTCGCACGAAGTGCCTTCTGTCTGGTTTCTCGCATTCCATCGCGACGCTGCGCGTGGGCGACACGCCTTCCTTTCGCCTCCGCTCGACGAGGATGTTAGGCGCTAACCTTCAATGAAATAATCGGAGTCAATTCTTTTGGTCTGATAGGAAGCAACTGGGGCAACGCCAACGTCGTAGTCGATCATGAGTTGAGCAAGCTGTTCACCGTCAATCAGGACGATCTTCGAGTCGATTTTCGCCACGTAGTCTTCTGCGTCTTTGGTAAAGGTAGAAGTCGTGATGCAAATTCCCTTCTTTGCGCGGTGGCGTTGCAGTGCACCGGCGAACTTTTGGATTTCTGGACGGCCGACAGGGCCCTGCCACCGCTTCGCCTGCACGTAGATTACATCGAGACCAAGACGGTCTTCGTTATGCTAACGGCCAAGAGGCCACGGCGCCGTCATCGTGTTATCCAACCCCCGAGGGCGGCTTATCACGTGTGCTTGGGCGCCGCGGTTAGGGCTTGTCGTCCTCCGGGGTGATGGGGAGTGGCACCGGGCGCTTTCGCCGGGCCGAGAGGTCGAGGGCCTTGGTGAGCATCAGGCGGTTGTGGGCCTCGGCGGCGGTGGCGTGCGGGGTCGGGACGCCGAGGGCGACGCGCGCGAGCCAGGCGTTGGTCTCCTCGCGCATGGGGCCCCACAGCTCGCCGAGCGCGACGTCGCCGGGCGGGTAGCTCCCGAGGAAGTCCACGTGACGCGTGCTCTCGGGGGTGTAGCCCGCGGGCTGGGCGCGCTCGGTGGCCAGCACGACGTCGCGGTGAGTGTCGTCGACGGTCAGGACCCCTTCCGTCCCCACGATGCCGATCTCCAGGCTGTAGACGGAGCCGGGCCACACCGTGGGCAGGGCCCAGGAGATGTTCAGGTGGTAGAGACTGCCGTCGGCCATGGTGATGAGGCCCGCGGTGGCATCGATGCCGCGCCAGGTGGGGCCCAGCACCCGGTCGATGGAACGCGCGTAGGCCTCGACCGGCGTCTTGCCCTCCATGAGCCACATGACGAGGTCGAGGGCGTGAGTGCCGGAGATCACCATGGGCGAGATGGTCTCGGGGCGGTCGGTGCGGCGGTAGTTGTCGATGGCCACCAGGCGGTTCATGAAGGCGCGTGAGGTGACCAGCGTGACGTCGCCGAGCTGCCCCGTGCGGATCTTCTCCTTGGCGGCCATGAAGCGCCGCCTGAATCGCTGCGTATATCCCACTACCGCATCCGCCCCTGATCGCTCGATGGCCCTGAGCACCCGCTCGGACTCAGCCAGCTCGGTGGCCAGGGGCTTTTCGATGAGCAGGGCGAGGCCGCGTTCCACGGCGGCCAGGATGGGGTCGACGTGCAGATGCTCGTCGGTGGCGATCACCGCGGCCGTCACCTCCGGCCGTCGCAGGAGCTCGTTGTGGTCGGAGGTGACGAAGTCGGCGCCGATCCGCTCGGCGACCTCCTTGGCGCGTTCGGCTTTTTTCTCGGCGATGCCGATCCACCCCACCTGGGGGTGCCGGGCCGCGATCTCACCGCGGATCAGGCCGATCCGCCCGGCGCCCGCGATGGCGAGCCCGATCGTCTTGGCCTGGCGCCTCGGTGTCATGGCCGCGCCCGCCCGGCTAGATGAACTTCTCGAGGGGCAGCGTCACCGGCGCGTGACGCTCTGCCGAGAGGTCCGCGGCGAGCGTCACCTCCATGACCTGGCGCGCCTGCTCGGGCGTCACCAGGACCGGGCGGTCGAGCGCCACCGCCTCGATGAAGTGGATGGTCTCGGCCTGCATCGGCCCCTGGTAGACGTGCCCGACCTGCTCACCGGGCATCGTCGAGAGCGGGAGCACCATGCCCTTCTTCATCGTGTTCAGGATGATGTCCGTGTGGCTGTCGTCGATGAGGACGGCGCCCTCGGTGGCCACGAACTCGATGGTCGCCGACGAGAAGTGAGGGTAGCCGGGCGGCAGCGCCCATCCCGCGCCGATGGTGAAGACGGCGCCGTTCTCCATGGTCACCACGATCCACTGGCAGTCGGGCACGCCGTGCTCCTTCTCCATGGCCCCGTACGCGCACTCCGAGTAGACGCGCACCGGGCGCACGCCCTCCAGGCACCAGAGGATGAAGTCGATGTCGTGGGTCGCCTCCATCACCGCCGGCGAGAGCCGGATCCGGCCGCCGATCTTGTGGCCGATG
>JACQWB010000025.1 GCA_016209385.1 Candidatus Rokuibacteriota bacterium | reverse complement strand
GAGTAGCACCCTTCGAGCGCGGGCTTCGCCCGCGCAACCCGTTCCCGGGGGAGGCCTCGGAGGGGGCCGTCGAGGCCCCCTCCGACTGATCTACCGCTCTATTCGGTTAAACGAAGCCCCCGGGGTTTTGTTACCGGGGGCCGAGAAGATCCCGAAGCCGGCAGAGGGCCCGGTGGAGGGCGACCCGGACCGCTTCGGGGGACGCCCCCGTGACGTGAGCGATCTCCTCGTGGCTCAGGCCGGCGAAGCGGCTCAGCAGGAGCACTTCCCGCTGGGAAGGCGGGAGCCGCAGCACGGCCGCTTGAAGGTAATCGCCGAGTTCCTGTGCCTCGGCTTCCTGAAGCGGGGTAGCTCCCGGGGCGGCTACCGTCTCAAGGATCTCACCGCTCTCGAGTTCCGGACTCCCTCGCCGCTGACGGAGCTGATCGATGAGGAGATTCCGCGCGATTGTGAACAGCCACGTTCTGAACGCCGCGGTCGGCCGGTAGTCCTCGCGGTGAGCGAACACCCTGAGGAACGTCTCCTGAAGGAGATCCTCAGCGGTGGAGCGGTTGCCGAGGGACCTGAGCAGGAAGGTAAAAACAGCGCGGTAGTGGCGCTCGTAGAGCGCCCGAAAGGCCGAGAGCCTGCCCGCCTTCAGCTCCTCCATCAGAGCTTCATCCGAGCGTGCGAAACCGGGCATGGTGACTCGGTACGGCGGTCTCAGGTGAAGGGAAAGATCAAGCGGGGCGGGCGAGCCTCAAACTGAGAGGACGATCTTCCCGAAGTGCTCCCCTCGCTCCATCCTGCGGTGGGCCTCAGCGGCGTCTGGCAAGGCGAAGACTTTGTCCACCACAGGCCGGAGTCTCCCCGCCCCGACATGACGGAGGACCTCGACAAACTCGCCCGCGGTCCCGATGAAGGTGCCGTGGATCGTCTGGTTCTGAGCGAAGAACTGGATCAGCGGGAGCGCGACCTCGTTGCCCGTAGTCTGTCCGCAGACGACGAGGCGCCCGCGCCGTGCCAGGGACCTCAGGCTTTCGGCCCACGTGGCCGGGCCGACATGCTCGAAGATCAGATCGGCCCCCCGCCCGTCCGTCAGCCGCCGCACTTCTTGAGAGATCGTCTGGCCGTAGTGATCGATGGTCTCGTCGGCGCCGAGGTCCCGGCAGCGCTGGCGCTTGTCCGCGGTCCCGGCCGTGGCGAGGACACGGGCCCCGTGGAGCCGGGCGATCTGGATCGCGGCGCTCCCGATCCCGCTCGACGCCCCCACCACCAGCACGGTCTCGCCGGGCCTGACCCCGCCGCGCGTGACGAGCATGTGCCAGGCTGTGAGGAACGCGACGGGCAGGGCCGCGGCCTCGACGAAGCTCAGGCCGTCGGGCATGAGGAACACGTTTCCCGCCGGCACGGAGATCAGCTCGGCGTACCCGCCGTCCACCGCCCCGCCCAGCACCTTGATTTCGGGGCAGCTGTTCTCGGCGCCGCTCCGGCAGAACTCGCAGCGGCCACAGGTCAGCGTGGGCAACACCACCACCTTCGCCCCCGGAGGAGGTCCCGACACCCCGGGACCAAGCGCGACCACCTCTCCCGCGATGTCGGTCCCCAGGATGTGGGGCAGCCGCGTCTCCCTGAGGCCACGCCGCACCCAGACGTCGCGGTGGTTGAGCGCGCAGCCGCGCACCCGGACCAGCGCCTCCCCGGGCCCGGCCTTCGGGTCGGCCCAGTCCCGGTACTGGATGACGTCCGGCTCGCCGTGGCGCTCGATGACCGCCGCCTTCATCGCCCCTCACCCTTACCCTCTCCCCAGCGGGGAGAGGGATCGATTCGCTGTGCCTTCACCGTCGCCACCAGATCTCGCCGTCCTTCACGGTCAGGTACGGGCTCAACCGCCGCCGGCCGCGCAGGGTGTTGCCGTCCGTGTCCTGAAAGTCGAACTCGCCCTCCTCCAGTTCGAAGACCACGACGTCGGCGATGGCCCCGGGCTTGAGCGTCCCCAGCGTTCCGTCCTGGCCGATCACCCGAGCCGGCGTCGCCGTCGCCGCGCCGATCACCGCCTCGAGCGGCATCCCCAGGTTCAGCAACTTGGAGAGCGTCGTCGGAAGATCCTTGACGACACCGGCCGCGCCGCCGGAGGTGAGGTCGGAGGAGATGGTGTCCGGGAAGAAATCCTGCTCGATGGCCGCCTTCGCCACCCCGAAGTTGACGTGATTCCTGCCGTGGGCCACGTCAAAGAGAACGCCGCGGCGTCGCGCCTCGCGCACCGCCGCTGTCACGCGCCGCGATTCATCCAGGATCCCGTATCCTCGCGCGTTGAGAAAGTGGCTGACCAGGTCGCCAGGACGCAGCAGCTCGAGGATGGAGTCGAGCGGGGTCGGCGGGTTCGTCACGTGGATCATCACCCTGAGCCCTCCAGCCAGCTCGGCGGCGCGGATGGCCCGCCGGAGCGGCTCGATCCCCGCATCCCCCACGACCTCCTTCTGGTTCCTCACCTTGATCCCCAGGATGAGGTCGCGATGGTCGCGGGCAACGCCGGCGGCGGCCTCCGGATCCGCATACGGCAGGTGGTTAAGCTCGCCCACCCTGAGGTAGGCGAGGCCGATCGCCGAGACGTTCAGGAACGCCCGGATGCGGACCCGGCTCCGCGCGATGACGAACTGACGCATCCCTTCAAAGGTCGCGGCGCCGGCACTCCCCGCGTCGATGAACGTAGTGACGCCCGTCGAAGCACAGACCCTATCCGTCAGAGCGCCCAGGTCCGAGGACCCGACAAAGCAGTGGGCGTGCTGGTCGATGAGCCCGGGGACGACCAGCTTGCCGGTGACGTCGATGACGGTGTCACTGTCGGCCGCAAGGGATGGCCCGACTTCCGCCACTCGCCCGTCACGACACCTGACGTCGTGGCGCCCGCGCACACCCGCGTAAGGATCGATGACCTCCCCGCCCTTCAGAACAAGGCCAGCCATGTTGCCTCCCATTTCACTCGACCGGCTCCGGGAGCCCCTCCACCCGGCCCGAAGGCTCGCGCGCACTCGCCTCGGCAGCCTCGACCCGGACCCGGCGCATGAGCGGGATCAGGAGCAGCCCCAGGGCGAAGAGCAGCGAGAGCAGCCGAAAATCGTCGCTGTACGCCAGCACCTGGGCTTGCTCAACGGTGTCGCGGTAGATCATCGCCAGGGCCCGCCGCTGGGCCGTGAAGGTGTCCGCCCCATGGCTCAGGAAATGCTGGGTCCACTGCGAGAGGCGAGCGGCAGTTTCAGGATCCCAGACGTCGACATGGCTGACCAGGCTCGCCTGATGGAACTGGCTTCGGCGAGCCAGGAGGGTGGTCGCCAGTGCGACCCCGGCGCTCCCTCCCAGGTTGCGGAATACGTTGTACGCCGCCGTCGCATTGCCGAGCTTGTCCCTGGGCATGGTCGCCAGGGCGAGCGTCGTCAGCGGCACGAAAATGAACCCGAGGCCGAGCCCTTGAAGAAAGCGCGGCCACATGAGGTGCCAGTAGTCGACGCCGAGGGTCAGGTGCGACATGAAGTAGAGCCCGACAGCGTTCAGGACACACCCGAGGGCCAACAGAATCCGCTGGTCCATGCGGGCCACAAGCTGTCCCGCCACGATCAGCGAGATCATGTTGGCGAAGCCGCTCGGCGCGAGCACGGTGCCCGAGGTCCAGGCGTCGTACCCCAGGAGCTTCTGGGAATAGAGCGCCACCAGCGCCATGCTGGAGTAGAGGCCCAGCCCGACCAGCGCGATGAAGCAGGTCCCGGCGGCGAAGTTCCGGTCTCGGAAGACGGAGAGATTCAGGATCGGCTCCCGCGCCGTCAACTCCCGGATCAGGAACCCGACGAGCGCAGAGCCCGCAATCACGGCCAGGCTCACGATCCAGTTAGAGTCGAACCAGTCTTCCCGTTCTCCACGATCGAGAACGAGCTGGAGGCAGCCGAAGCCGATCACCATCAGCACGAGCCCGAGGGCATCCACCCGCCCTGGCTTCTTGAGGTACGGGGGATCGAACAGAAACACGCTGGCCATGAAAAAGCCCAGGAGCCCGATCGGAAGGTTGATATAGAAGATCCAGCGCCAGGACCAGTTGTCCGCGATCCATCCTCCGAGCGTCGGTCCCAGGATGGGACCCATCATCACCCCAACCCCCCACACCGCCATCGCGGTGCCGCGCTGTCGGAGGGGGAAGATCTCCCACATGATGGTCTGGGAGAGCGGGATCAGGGGGCCTCCGCCGACCCCCTGGAAGATCCGCGCCAGCACCAGGAACGTGAGGTTCGGGGCGATCCCCGAGAGGAACGAGCTGACGGTGAACAGGGTCGTGCAGATCAGGAAGAAACGCTTGCGTCCGAGAAGCCCGGCCAGCCAGCCCGTGGCGGGGATGATGATGGCATTCGCCGCCAGATAGGAGGAGAGGACCCAGGCGACCTCCTCTACGCTGGCCGAGAGGGAGCCCTGCATGTGCGGCAGGGCCACGTTGACCACGCTGGTGTCCAGGATCTGCATCACCGTCACCAGCATGACGGAAAACGTGATGGCCCACTTCCGGGATGCCGGGAGGGGCGCGTCGGGCATCTATCTTACTCGGATGGTGACGACCGCAGACATCCCCGCGCGAAGCGTGTGGGGGTTGCTGTCCTCCTTGGAGTCCAGGTGGATCTTCACCGGGACCCGCTGCACCACCTTGACCCAGTTCCCCGTCGCGTTCTCGGGCGGGAGGAGGGAAAAGCGCGAGCCGGTTCCGGCGCTGATCGACTCGACGGCGCCGATGAACGTCTGGCCGGGAAAGCTGTCCACCCTGATCTGGGCTTTCATCCCCGGCCGGAGCCGCGCGAGCTGAGTCTCTTTGAAGTTGGCGACGACCCAGACGTCGTGGAGCGGGACGATCGCCATCAGGGGCTGGCCCATCTGGACGAGCTGCCCCACCTCCACGTTCCGCCTGGACACGATCCCGCCCACCGGGGCGCGGACCTCCGTGTGGGGGAGCTGCAGCTCGGCGTAGGCGAGATCGGCATGAGCCTCTTTCAGCCGCGCCTCCGCTCGCCCGGCCTCAGCCTCCTTGACGGCCACCTGATGGCGCTGGCCCTCCGCCCGTGCCAGCGCGGCCCGGGCCTCGGAGACCCGCTGGCGCGCCTGCTCGACGCCGAGCGTGCGGGCGGTCAGCTCGGCCTCCGCCTGCTGGACCTCCTTCTCGCTCTGGGCGAGCCGGCGCTGGCCCGCCTCGGTCGTCGCCCCTGTGGTCTCGAAGGCCTCTTCGGCCTGATCGAACTCGCGCTGGGAGACGTACCCGTCTTTCAGCAGGCGTCGCATCCGCTCGAGCTCCCGGCTGGCCTTCCGATAGGCGCTCCGAGCCCCGCTCAGCTCGGCCCGCGCGGCCTCCGCCGCCGCGCGCTTGGCGTCGAGCCGCGCCCGCGCCTCCTGGACGGCGGACTCGCTCGATTGGACCGCCACGACGGCGACCTCGACCCCTGCACGGGCCTGGTCGATCTGTGCCCGCGTGGTCTCGTGCGTCAGCGGCACCTCCGACCGCGCCGCGCGCAGGCTCGCCTCGGCCATGGCAACCGCGGCACGGGCCTGGTCGCGCTTGGCGAGGTAGTCATTCGGGTCGATGCGGAGGAGGAGATCACCCTTCCTGACGGGCTGGTTGTCGTTCACGAGAAGCTCGGTGACATGGCCGGCCACCTTCGCGCTCACCGGCGAGACGGTTCCCTCGACGTACGCATCGTCGGTCCAGACGTGGGTGGCTGAGAAGTTCCAGGCGTGGAGCCCGTACCCGACGGCGGCGAGGCCGACGAGCACGGCTAGCCCGATGAAGAACTTCCGCCTCACCTCAGCTCACCGGCCGAGAAACGCGGACCGAAGGAGTCCCGGGCAGGAGGTCCGCAGCTTCGGCCTCAGGGGAATCCGGGCGCTCCATCGCAACGATCCGGTCCAGGCGGAACGTCCGCTCGTCCTGGCGCAGGTGGCAGAACGCCCGGAGGTAGAGGTAATCGCCGAGCGGCATCACCTCGAGCGGCTCGACCTCTCGCACCGTCTCCACACGGTGGGCCGAGACGTACTGGAGCCTGACGCGGCGGCGCCCGGTTATGGCCTCAGCCAGCTCGGGCGGGAGGGGGATCGCGTCCTCCTCCGGGAGGCTGGCTGACGGCAGGAGCAACGCCTCAAGCGCGGTAACGCCTTTCGCCCGGAGGTCGGCCAGGAAGCGCTTGAGCACCTCCCAGGTGGTCAGGACGTCGGCAAGCGCCCGATGCCTCACCCTCTCGGGCAGACCCAGCTCGAGCGCGATCGTCCCGAGGCCGTTCCGGGAGAAGGCGAAGTAGCGCCGCGCCAGGACCAGCGTGTCGATCAGCGGACCCTCCAGAGGGGGGAGCCCGAGGTAGCGCCGCTCGGCGTTGAGGAAGCTCCAGTCAAAGCCGACATTGTGACCGACAAGGACAGCCCCGTCCAGGAGCTGCCAGACGCGCTTCGCCACCTCGGCGAACGGCGGCGCGGTCGCCACCATCTCCTCGGTGATCCCATGGACGGCCGTGGCACGGGGGGAGATGAGCCGGCGGGGATTGACGAAGCTTTCGAAGGTGACCTGGCTCGCCCCTTCGACACGCAAGAGCCCGATCTCGACGACGCGGTCACCGTAACGGGGAGAGAGCCCCGTCGTTTCCACGTCCACGACGGCCAGGGGGCGGTCCAGCATCGTCCGGCTCTCCCTGACTCTATCACACTTCGGTCAGGGCCCGGAGGAGACCCCGTCAGTGGATCGCGCCCTCCACCCAGTCCAAAATTTCTTTGAAGGGGACCTCCCATCCGGCCTCGAGCATGAGCATGTGGGCGTGTCCCGGGAGCTCGAGATAGCGGGCCCCGTATTTCCGCGCGATCCGCCGCTGGACGCCGACCGGCGTGATCGCGTCGTGCTCGGCTCCGACCACCAGGAAGGGGCAGCGGACCGCCGCCGCCTGCACGTCGATGAGGCCGAAGGCCAGCTCTCTCGCGGCCCGGCCGGATTCCGCCACCAGCCGCTCATACACCCACGCCTGCCGGTCGGGGGGGAGGCGGTTCAGCACAAGGGCATCGGCGTCGGCGCGCGAGGCGACGAACGCCCGAGCGCCCAACATGGGCCCGAGGTACTTGAACATTCGCGAGAGCACCGGCCAGCGGAGGACGACGATCCCCCGCGGGGCCGCGCTCGTGAGGGCTACCGTCGCGCGGACGCGCGCGCGCTCGGCGACCTTCTGAACGATCAGCCCGCCCATCGAGTGGCCCACGACGACCGACTCGCCGAGCTGGCCGAGGCAGTCCAGGACGTCCTGAACATAGTCGAGAACGCTGACCCGGCCCAGGTCGGTGCCGGGCCGGCTGCCGTGGTGGCCGCGAAGGTTGAGCGCCCAGGCCTCCCAGCCGGCGTCGGCAGCGGCGCTGAGGTAGTTGGCCCAGTACCAGCTCCCTCCCCACATCCCGTGGACGAAGAGGATCGGAGGCCGCCTCGCTGCTGTACGGGGTCTCGCCCGCTCGACAAGAAGGTCGCCGATCTGCTCCATGCCCGCGCCGCGACCCCTCAGCCGGCTCCCTGCTTCTCCAGCCGCGTGAGAAAGACCTCCATCTCTTTCTTAGTCTGGAGGTCTCCGGTCTGGAGGGCGACGCCGATCCCCGCCCGATACGCGGCCATGGCCTCGCGGGCCCGGCCGGCCCGCTCGAGAGCGCGCCCGAGCCCGCGATGGGCAGCCGTGTAGTCGGGCTTGAGGCGCAGCGTCTCTGTGAACTCGCGCACCGCGTCCTCGGCCCGGCCCGCCTCGAGATACGCGCTGGCAAGACCGAACCGGGCGACCGGATCGTCGGGGAACAGCTGGACGACTTCCTCGAACTGCGCGACCTTCTCGTTCACTTCACGTCTACCTTGAGATAGAGATCGCCTCCATACACGCCCTTGCCCCTCAGCCGGAGTCGCGTCCCGGGGCGGATCCCCGGGGGGATCTTGACAATGAGCTCTTCGACCCGCTCGTCGCGCTCGAGCGTCACGCGCTTCGGCCCTCCCGCGCGCGCCTCGTCGGCCGTCAGCTCGAGGGGCCGGATCAGGTCCGCGCCCCCTCGCCCGCTCCCCAGGGCAAGGAGCCGCCTCACGCCTTCCACCGGCGCCGTGACCAGCGCCCTCAGCTCGCTCCCGAGCCATCCCAGAAAGCCCGCCAGCGACGGCGGCTCGTCCGCCGGCGGCGCCGACTCGGCCTGGGGACGCGCTCGACCGGTCACCTGCTCCCGATCGGACCCGAACACCACGCGCCGGAAGCCGAAGGGGCCGAAGACCACGACGCCGCCGAAGAAGATCCCGCGGCCGCCGAAGAAGGTGTCGCGGACGAAGCGGTCGTCGAAGCGGAAACCCAGGCGCGAGAACTCGCGCGCGAGCTCCTGGAGGAGGTCGGCAGAGCCGGGGTCGGCGAAGAGGTCGCGAAAGAGGTCGTCGCGGCTCCAGGCCCGACCTCTGAACGACTCGTGCCTGTCCTGGGCCAGCCGAAACCCGTCGTACTCGCGACGCTTGACCGGGTCCGACAGGACGGCGTAGGCTTCCGACAGTTCTTTGAACCGCTCCTCAGCCGCGCGGTCTCCCGGGTTGCGGTCGGGGTGATACTGCAGCGCCAGGCGACGGTAGGCGCGCTTGATCTCCTCCTCCGCGGCGCCGGTACCCACGCCGAGGAGCTGGTAGTAATCCTTCCGGGGCCAGCGTCGGGAACTCACCTACTTCGAGTCGCAGAGGAAGCGCCCGAACCAGGCGAGGCTTCGGGTCAGGGCCTCGAGCCGGTGGCGCGTGTCGCTCAGGCGGTGGTCGGCACCGCAGAGCAGGACTAGCTCGCGCGGCTCGGCAGCCCGGTCAAAGAGAAGCTGGCCGTGATGGGGCGGCACCACCTCGTCGTGGTCAGCCTGGATCGTGAGCGAACACCGGACGCCGCTCGGGGCATCGACATAGCGGCCGGCCCGGAGCTCGTCGAAGAAGGCGGCGCCGAGCCCCAGGAGATCCTGCGACCGGGTCGGGTCGAGTCCGCGGAGCGTCGCGGGACAATTCCAGGTCACAACCGGTCCGGAAAGACGGCCCGCTGCCGCGACGAAGAGCGCCACGTACCCGCCCATGCTGGAACCCAGCAGGCCGAAGCGACCGTTCAGCTCCGGATGGCCCACGAGGAATTCGAGCACACCCTCCGCATCGCGGACCCGGGTCCCGATCGTACTCTCGCTGTACACCCCGTCGCTCTCCCCGCAGCCCCGGAAGTCGAAGCGCGCCAGGACCAGCCCCGCTCCGGGGAATTCGCGCCCGAGGAGGAGGTACTTCTCGCTGTCCTTGGAAGCCCCGAGCCCGTGGCAGGCCACGACGCAGGGAGCCGGCGTGCGCTCGGGCAGGTGGAGCACGAGCGCGACCTTCTGGCCGTCAACGGGAATCCGGTGGACTTCCTCGCGCATGCCTTTTAACCGCATGACCAGGCCGGCGGGTGGCACGGCGATGGGGCCGGGCCCCGAACGCCGCAGGCGTCGGGAGGGGGCGCCCAGCGCGGGTCCCCACGCCGGGCCACCCACGCCTGCCGCGCGGGTACCCGGCGAGCACCGCGGGGCGGGCCCCCACGCGAAGCGTGGGGAGTGCCGGGAAAGGACCCGCCGGCCTTACCAAAGACGCTACGTTCACAGGTCCATCCGCCTCACCTCAGCACTCCTGGCCGCGCCAGTTTCGTCTTCGAACCTTGGAACACCGTGTTCCAAGTACGTCCAGTACGTCTACCAGCCTAAGTATTACCCAGCGGATCGCATGCTCCAACACACCCTCGTCCGTGGCGCGTGGGGAAATCTCCGCGATGGCCACCACATCGTGGCCGGCAGCGCGGAGGGCGCGCACCACGGCGAAGTCACAGCTCTCATCTGCCAGGAATCGCACCGGTCAGCGCTTCGTGCGCTTGCGGCTGCGCCCTCTGGCAGGCTCCACGACCTCCATTTCCTCGTGAGCCACCGTGTCCGCAGCGTAGCCGATGGCGGCCTGGATATCCTCCCGCGTGAGGCGCGGGTAGGCGTCCAGCAAATCCGCCTCGGTGGCACCTTCGCTAAGGTTGCGCAGGATCAGCTCGACGGTGATGCGGGTGCCCCGGATGATGGGCTTCCCCAGCATAACCTTGGGATTAATCTCGATCCGATCAGTCACCGTCATGCCAGACCTCCCGTGCCGGCTTCGCTCTCAGCAGACCCTGATTTCAGCCGGCAGTGCGCCCTCGCCAACGATTCTAACGGATTACGGTGGAAGGGAGAAGCGAATGCTGGAGAAGCCTTCCAATCAGTCTCGTCCAAGAGGAGCAGCCAGACGCTCGGCAACTCTTTCAGCACGGTCGCGGCGTTCGACAGACACCCGGCATGCTCCGGATAGCGGACAAGATCCAGAGACAGGCCTCCTCCCTCGGCGTCCTAACCCGACGGGAGGCACCCTCTTGAGATCCCCCTGCTTCACGAATAGGATTCACGCCTCGCCCTTCTCGACAGCGGGGACGGACTCTGACCCCGACGCTCTCAGACCCGCTTCAAGCGCCGTAACTGCCTGTTGACCCTTCCCGGGTCAAACGCCTCCGGATCGAATTTCCCGCCGACCCACGCGAGCATGGCCCGATGTTCCTCTGCATTTCACCAGGCCCCGTTTCATCGCCCAGGTCCGGGTGCCCCGGCATCGAGGGCAACGAAAGCCCGCGGGCCAGCGCAGATGAACCAGGTAGGCGCGGCAGTCCGCCTCCGTAGCAAACCGCCGCTCGAATTCGGCAAGGGTGCGCGGATAGTCCTCCACGCCCCATACCACTACATCTGGGGCCTAGTTGAGTCAAGTGAATAGCCCTCAGAGACCAAACGAGATCGGGAGCCCGCTGCCCCTTAGCAAGCGGCGGAGACGCTCCAGTTGGTCGTTCGCCAGGGCGTTCATCGGATACATCAAGATCGCCCTGACTCCTTGCCTCTCCTGCCGCCGGGCCTTCAGGCAATAGTCAAGGATCGGAAGGAGGAAGCATTCTGTCTTTCCCGATCCAGTTCCCGTCGTGACCAGAAAGGAGCGGCCGGCCACGCCGATCCGAAGCGCGCGCTCCTGGTGGGCGTACACGCGATCTTCCCCGAACGGCCAGTGCGCCCTTAGGAGATCACGGTGAACGACCCCCTCCTCGGCCAGAGCCCGGAGCGGCTGCCCCATTCGGAAGTCGCGAGTTAGCGTAACCAGCGGGCCGCGCACCACCACGTCGACTTGCTGGAGGTGCTCCTCGAACTGCCGCTTCAGGTGCTCGTCATGGAAACGGTAGGACGTGCGGAGAAATCGCTTGTACTCTTCTACCACATGTCGAACCGCAGTGAGCACTGGGGCAGTCATACGAGACCGGTCACCCCGCCTGCCAGGGCTCGATCCCTAACGCGTCAAGCCAGGCCGCAACTGTCTCGTACGCTTGACGCTGCATGATGGCCCGCTCTTCGAGATCTCTCAGATCAAAAAAGTCGGCAACCCATTTCGGCCCCGCATGGTCCACGGACAGAAACTGCGCCCGGATCTTCTCCAGGCCTTCGCGGACAAGCCGGCTGCCGAGATGAGGGTGGAAGGCGGCCGCCAACCCTCCCGTTCCGCCGGGATAGTAGCGCACCGCGTAGTAGATATCGTAGGCGTCCTTCTCCTTGAGCCGATCCGCCAGGGCCATCCCCTTCATCACGAGCCAGGGAACGATTGCCGCCACCTGAAACGTCACTCGGTCCCGCCCTCCATTGGGGAGTTCCCCTTCCAGGGAACGCGAACTGGATTGGAAAAGACCAGGTCACACCCCCGCGCTTTCCGGGCGCGCACGTCCTGTACTGATTGAGTCCGGTGACCAGAACCTGTGCCGCCGTACTCCCCGGCCAGGAGGTCAACTTCGACGACAACGGCCTCTCTTCCCGCCAGCGGAACCTCCCTGAAAAACCTGAACGGTTGCTCCTGGTCCTGCCGGTAGCCACGAGTAGCCATGGCCTGGAGAATCGTCCGGTATGTCGCTTCGGCAATCTTCTGAAAGTCCAGGGCAAGGTCGATATCCAGCGTGCCCGCGTGCGGTTCCGGCGTACCGGCAAGCACGAGGGCGGGAACCCAACCGCCCACCACCACCATCTGGTCCCGGAACTCCCCCATCAGGTGGACAAGTTCGATGAGGACCGCCTTGCAGGCCTTGACTGCCTCGGCGGTGTAGTCCCTGCGTGTCACCATTGCGGCCGAAGCCGCTGTTCCAGGATGAACGTGGCGGCTTCCTCTCCACGGCCCTTATAGCCGATGAGGTCGAGGTAGAGCTGGACATCGCTGACGACCATATCCCCTTTTACGTCCCTTGCCCCGTAGAAAAGCCCCTCGTCGAACGGCGTTAGGATCGTGAAGTTCGCCCCGGATGAAACCGGTTTCCACCCAAGCCCCCTGGCCAGCTCTGCCGCATCGTACGATGCATAGGCAAACCCTCGCGAATAGCGCGCAAAAGGCGCGACGCGGGCCGCCCCAGAAAAGAGCGCCAGCGCATGTCGGATACTATTAGCCCGACAGTAGTCAACGAGTGTCTGTTCGAGCTCGCGGGAATCTCCCGGCCCGTAGCAGTCGAGGGCTGAGCTCTTCAGGTACGAGTAGCCAGCGCCCCACTGGCGGATAAGTTCTTCGGGCTTGATCAGGCGGAGCCCTTCCTCATCTTCTTGGGCGTACTCCAGATCGAGAAGGCGCTGCTTGACCTTGAAGGCGAGGCCCAGGCTGACCTCGGCCTGGCGCGCCAGAACTTGCACCTGGCAGGAGCGTTTGGGATCCTCGAGCAGTACCCGGAGCACACGGCCCGCCTTGGGTGCGAAGAGTGCGCGGAGGGGACGCCGCTCAAGCTTCGGGTTGGGAAAGCCCTGGCGCTCGATGAACACTTGGCCGAAGACCAGACGGCAGTTTCCCGCCAGGTCCAGGAATCCGATCCCTGCCTCTTTGCAGATCCCTGCGGTGCGGGGACTGATGTAGGGGGCTCCGATCACGCCGTAGGACTGACGCTCGTCCGAGACGAGGGTACGGAGCTGCTGCGCCGCGACACGGATGATCCGGGGCTCGCCGCTCTGTTTCACCTCGACGAGGAGCCGCCACTGCTCCTTACCCGCTGTTACTTGGAGGACGAGGTCAACGTCTTCCCGCTTTTCAACCTTCCAATCCTTGACGCGCAGGAAGGGCACCTCCTCCAGGACACCGAGGAGTCGCTCTCGGATCTCAAGTTCTAAGACCGGTCCACGGCTAATCATATTTCACCGATTTAGCCCCTTTCACCGGATGGTGAAAGTATAGGTTATAGTGAAACTACCAGTCAAGGCTTTTCGCCACAAACCACCGTTTCACCGAACGGTGAAACTCGGCGTCAGAGTGACTACCCAATCCCAGGGAGCGAAAAGGTCCTGGCGGCTTTCAGTCCCTCGTAGCGCTCAGGGTCACAGGTAAGAAGGACGACCTGAAGACTGTCAGCGGCCTCCTGCAAGATGACGAGAAACCGTTCCTGGCGGTCAGGGTCGCTCTGGACGAGGGTGTCGTCGAGTACAAACAGCATCCGCTCATCCTGGGCGAGGTACTGCGCGAGGGCGACTCGCATCACAAGAGCGAGTTGCTCCCGCGCGCCACCCGAGAGGTCCTCCAATGAAATGAAGAGGGCTTTTTCGTGTCGTCGCGCGACAGCGCGATGGGCGAAAAAGGCGCGTTGAACGAAGCCGCCCGCCGACGCCGGTCACCGACGCCAGCTATGGGGAAATAGGCCCAGGAGACCTGGCGCTCCCGGGTCAGATGGAGCTGGTACTGGCGGATGTGCTCGAGGGTGAGCTGATCGGGGGGCCGCATGAAGTGGCGGACGAAGTTGCGGACGCAGCGCACATAGCACTCGCGGGTGCTTGCGCTATACCCCCGGAGGCGGAGCTCCTCGTCCATGCGATCGCGGAACTGGCCCATGGCGTCCTCCTTTCGGGATGAAGGGGCCCAGCGATGAACGGACGGACGCCATGGAGTGTACCGGGCAACCCTGGGATGGAAACGGGCGAGACGACGGGGGAAGACTGGCGCCTACGAGGGAGCGCGCGGACAGGGACCCCTCACCGCCATGCG
>JACQWB010000024.1 GCA_016209385.1 Candidatus Rokuibacteriota bacterium | reverse complement strand
GCGTGGGCTTCCTCGTGGGTCAGGTCATGAAGGCCACGGGGGGCAAGGCCAACCCCGCGCTCGTCAACCAGCTTCTCCTGGAAAAACTCCCGAAATCTTAAGGCGTTTCGTATAATGGCCGTCAGCCCTGATGATCCATCTCGTCGGCGTGTCGAAGGTGTACCGGGTCGGGCCGGTGAGGATTCCGGCCCTTGCCGACGTCTCGTTCCGGATTGACAAGGGCGAGTTCGTCGTCCTCGCCGGTCCGAGCGGCGCCGGCAAGACGACCCTGGTAGCATCGGGCCACGCTCCTGGAGGGTGCCTGACGCCGAGGGGGGCCGGTCCGGCAGCCGCGGGCGCGGGTTCGGGTCGGCCGGCGGAGGGCCTTTGTACTGCCTGCGCTCTGCACAGTGCAGTGGCACTGGTCTGCTAACCCACACGACCCACTCTTGGACGGGAACGGCGTTAACACCGTCTCGA
This sequence comes from Candidatus Rokuibacteriota bacterium, assembly GCA_016209385.1. Taxonomy (NCBI): domain Bacteria; phylum Candidatus Rokuibacteriota; species Candidatus Rokuibacteriota bacterium. The sequence goes on along the minus strand of JACQWB010000024.1, from coordinate 5,420 downwards.
ACCTGCATACTGCTGTCTCTCGCCTCACTATCGTGGGCGCATGAAGGCCAACGGCTTTCCTGCAAAATTTGAATTGACTTACTTTTACACCGGTGTAAGACTAATGTCCAGATTGCGGAGGTACTCGACATGGACATCGCCTATGTCACGAGCAAGGGGCAGCTGGTCATCCCGGCCAGGCTTCGCCGAAAGTATGGGATCAAGCCGGGCACTAAAATCTGCTTCATTGAAGGGGAACGGGGGATCGTCTTCCAACCGCTCACCCGGGACTACATCCGCAGTGTCTGCGGCATGCTCAAGAAAGAGGGTCCGGTAACCCAAGAACTCCTCAAGGAGCGAGCCCGAGACAGAGAGCGCGAGGAAGCCAAGGGTGCGAGGCTCGGTCCTCGATAGCTACGCGGTACTGGCCTTCCTGTTCGAGGAAGACGGCCACGAGACTGTGTTGGCTCTCTTCGAGAAGGCGGCCGCATCTGATCAAAACGTCCTGATCTCAGCCCCCAACTGGGCGGAGGTTCGCTATCAGGTCGAACGGAAAATCGGTGCTGACAGATGGAACGAAGTCCGTCTCAAGCTCCTAGGCCTTCCCATCGAGATTGTCCCGGCCGACCAACAGCTAGCCGAACTGGCCGGGGAGATCAAAGCGACGCGGAAAATGTCCCTAGCTGACTGCTTCGCTGCCGCCCTGGCCAAGCAAAAGAAAGCCGACCTTTACACCGGCGATTCCGAGTTCCGGGCAGTCGAGAAGGACGTCAAGATTGTGTGGGTATAACCGGTGACTGCTAATGGAGGACATATGACGCAGCGCCCCCGCACTCACGACTCGGAAAGGCGCCATCCGACTCATAGCCCTGGCGAGCTATTCGCGGCGCTACTCGACGCGTTGAATTGTGGGACGCCCGTGACAGGACTGACTCACAGTTTCTATCGCTACCCCGCGAGATTTTCGCCTCAGTTCGCTAGAAAAGCAATTGAGGCGTTTACTAAACCCGGTGATACCGTTTTCGATCCCTTCATGGGTGGCGGGACAACAGTTGTCGAAGCTTTAGCTTCAGGCCGTCGTTGCATCGGGTCAGATCTCAACCCGCTGGCCAAATTTCTTGCTAAAGCGAAAACTACGCCGATCTCCAAGCGCGATGCCAGAGCCCTCTTAATTGATACATTGGTGCGGGAAGTTTAAGCGGAGTAGGATTTTTGGCTCGACAAGTTCAGATGAGCCGTGCGGTGCGCAAGTGGCGAGCGCGGCTGATGGGAATGTCAAAGCCCGAAGCGGACGGCGACCGAACGTGGTGAACCTGCTCAAGGTCGCCCTGATCGCGAGGGGCTCGTCCAGGTCGCCGATGCGGCGGCCCTGTCGGCGATCATCGAGCAGGTGCTCGTCCAGCACCCCGCCGCGGTCGAGGACTGGCGGAAGGGCAAGAAGCAGAGCGTGGGCTTCCTCGTGGGTCAGGTCATGAAGGCCACGGGGGGCAAGGCCAACCCCGCGCTCGTCAACCAGCTTCTCCTGGAAAAACTCCCGAAATCTTAAGGCGTTTCGTATAATGGCCGCGAGCGCCGATGATCCGTCTCGACGGTGTGTCGAAGGTCTACCGGGTGGGGCCGGTCACGGTCCGGGCGCTCGCCGATGTCTCCTTCCAGGTTGACAAGGGCGAGTTCGCCGTCCTGGCCGGCCCGAGCGGCGCGGGCAAGACGACGCTCCTCCGCCTCCTCTACGGCGCCGAGCTCCCCTCGGAGGGCGAGATCGAGGTCGCGGGCTTCGACGTGACAGGGCTGCGCCGGGCCGAGGGCCCCGAGCTCCGCCGCGTCATCGGCATCGTCTTCCAGGACGCCAAGCTCCTGCCGGGCCGGACGGTGTACGAGAACATCGCCTTTGTCCTGCGCGTCCTCGGCGCCCCGCGGCGCGAGGTCACGCCGCGGGTGTTCGAGGCGCTGAAGGCCGTCGGGCTCTCCGCCCGGGCGCAGGCGCTGCCGGCTCAGCTCTCCATGGGGGAGCAGCAGCGGGCGGCCCTCGCGCGGGCCCTGGTCAAGGACCCCGTGGTGCTCCTGGCCGATGAGCCCACCGGGAACCTGGACGAAAGGATGTCCGAGGAGATCGTGGACCTCTTCGGCGAGGTCTGGAAGCGCGGGACGACGATCCTGCTGGCGAGCCACAGCGCGGCGCTGGTCACGCGGCTCAGGCGGCGCACGCTCGTGCTCGACGCCGGCAGGCTGGTGAAGGACGAGGGCGGCTAGACAATCGGAGGGGGCCTCGACGGCCCCCTCCGAAGCCTCCCCCGAGATAGGGGTTGCGCCGGCGGAGCCGGCGCTCGAAGGGCGTTATGGCGACACGCTCCTGAGTCATGATGCTGGCATTTCTCCTCGGCGAGGCCGTCCGCGACCTTCGGCGCGCCGGCCGGCTCGGCGTCGGCGCAGCCTTCCTGATCAGCCTCTCTCTGGCCGTGCTGGGATGCTTCTGGCTCGTATCGCTCAACCTGGGGCTCGCGGTGGCCCAGTGGCGCGAGCGGCTTCGAGTGGTGGCCTACCTGAAGCAGGAACCTTCCCCGGATGCCCTGGCCGGGCTCCTCCAGCGCATCGAGGCCGTGGGGGGCGTCCAGCGGCTCCGCTACATCGACAAGCGAGAGGCGCTGGCAACCCTCAAACGAGAGCTCGGTGCCGAGGCCAGCGTGGTGGATCAGCTCCCCGCCAACCCGCTCCCGCCCTCGGTCGAGGTAACCCCGGCGCCCCAGGCCGCGACGCCGGAGGCGACGCGGGCCTTGATCGGTCGTCTTGCCGAGCTTCCGGAGGTCGAGGAGGTGCAGGGCGGTACCGAGTGGGTGGAGCGGGTGGTCCAGTGGCAGCGGCTCCTCGACGGGATCGGTCTCGGCGTGGGAGGGCTCCTCGCGCTGGCCGCCATCCTCACCGTGACCACGGCGACGACACTCGTGCTGCACCTCAGGCGGGAGGAGATGGAGATCATGCGGCTCGTGGGAGCGAGCGAGGCGGTGATCCGGGTGCCGTTGCTGCTGCAGGGGCTCGTTCAGGGCCTCCTCGGAGCGGTCATGGCGCTCGGGGGGCTCTGGCTGGTGTACACCCTCGTCCAGCCCCGGGTCGAGCCGCTGCTCGCGGTGACCCTGGGGCTCGAGCGGATGGCCTTCCTCGCGCCGGTCGACGCGGTGCTGCTCGCTGGGGGCGGCGGCCTCCTCGGCGCCGTCGGCGGGCTGCTGGCCAGGGGACGGAGCACGGCGTGAGGCGCTGGCTCGTGGTTTTCGTCCTCCTGCCGTTCGTCTGGGCCCTTCCGGTCTCCGCCCAACGCAAGGACGGCTCGACGCTCAAGGAGAAGGAGCGGACGCTCCAGCGTACCCAGCGTCAGCTCCGCGAGGAGCGGGCGAAGGCGGCGGAGGCCAGGAAGAAAGAAGCGTCGCTCCTGACCGAGCTCGAGGAGATCGACCGGAAGCTGGCCGCCAAGCGCAGCGAGCTGGCCCGCCTCGACGGGCAGTTCAAGAAGGCCGAGGCCAAGATCGCGAGGCTGGAAGGCGAGATCCGAGGGCTCGAGAAGCGGCGGACGGCCCAGGAGCAGGCGCTCGCCCGCAGGCTCCGCGCGCTGTACAAGCTCCACACCCAGGGGGGAATGCTCCCCGTCGTGCTCGGCGTGGATGACCCGGTGGCGCGGGCGGTCCGGCTCCGGCACCTGACCACGCTGGCGACTGTGGACGCCAGGCTCATTCAGGAGTATCGTGATACGGGAGACAGCCTGACTGCGCGGAAGGCCGAGGGGGAAGCCCGGAAGCGGGATCTCTCGACGCTGCGGCAGCGGGTTGCCCTGGAGCGCGCCGAGGTCGATCGCGAGGCGGCCCGGCGCCGGGTGCTCCTGGCGAAGGTTCAGGACCAGCGCGCCTACCACGAGCGGATGGTGGGCGAGCTGTCGGAAGCCGCCAAACGCCTGGAGGCGTTCATCCGGGAGCTCCAGGCTAAGGCGCGCCGCGTGGCGAAGGTCCCGCCGGCGGCCGGCATCCGGCCCCCCGCGGTCGGGTTCGGTACGCTGCGGGGGCGGCTGCCGTGGCCCACCGAGGGCCGGGTCGTGTCCGCCTTCGGCGAACAGATCCACCCGCGCTTCGGCACCCGGACCTTCAGGAACGGGATCGACATCGAAGCCAGCGAGGGGACGGACATCCAGGCCGTGTACGCCGGTCACGTGGTGTACACGGGGTGGTTCAAGGGGTACGGGAACCTGATCATCCTGGATCACGGCAACGATTACTACACGCTCTACGCCCACGTTGCGGAGATCCGCGTGGGGGAAGGTGAGGACGTGCGGCAGGGTCAGGTCATCGGCACGGTCGGCGACACCGGGTCGCTGGCCGGATCGCGCCTCTACTTCGAGGTACGCTACCAGGGGCGGCCCGAGGATCCTGCCGAGTGGCTTCGACAGCGCGGTTAGGCGAGAGGCATCGAGGTTGCTCGAGGAGGCGCCTTCATGAGTTCCCTTCGACAGATGACGAAAGCCTTCCTGGTCTCGGCCCTGCTCGTCCTGCTGACCCTGTCCCTCGGCGGGACCGGGGCCAGCAAGAGCCCCGAGACCGGCGCGACGTACGAGACGCTCCGGCTCTTTACGGAGGTGCTCTCCATCGTCCAGGGCCAGTACGTGGACGAGATACCGCCCAAGGACCTGATCTACAACGCCATCAAGGGCACGCTGCGGGGTCTGGACCCGCACAGCTCCTTCCTCGATCCCGAAATGTACCGGGAGATGCAGGTCGAGACGACGGGGAGCTTCGGGGGGCTCGGCATCGAGATCACGCTGAAGGACGACGTGCTCACCGTCGTGGCGCCGATCGAAGGGACGCCCGCCCACCGGGCCGGGATCCACCCGGGCGACCGGATCGTCAAGATCGAGGGCATCTCCACCAAGGACATGCAGCTCGGCGAGGCGGTGAAGCGGATGCGCGGGAAGCCGGGGACCAAGGTCACGATCTCCATCGCGCGCGAGGGGTGGCTCGAAGCGCGGGAGTTCACGATCACCCGCGAGCAGATCCGCGTCCAGTCGGTGCGGACCCAGGAGTTCGAGCCGGGGATCGGCTACGTCCGGATCCGCCAGTTCCAGGAGCAGACCGCGCCGGACCTGGAGGCCGTGCTGGAGAAGCTGACGAAGAACGGCACCCTCCAGGGCCTCGTTCTGGACCTCAGGAACAACCCCGGGGGGCTCCTGACGGCAGCCGTGGACGTGGCGGAGAAGTTCCTTGACGACGGCAAGCTGGTGGTCTACACGGAGGGTCGGGTCCAGAGCCAGAACATGCGTTTCACGGCGCACACGAAGAAGGCCTTCACGGGCTTCCCGATCGTGGCGCTGATCAACCAGGGCAGCGCGTCGGCCTCCGAGATCGTCGCGGGTGCCCTTCAGGATTGGAACCGGGCGATCCTCATCGGCACCCAGACCTTCGGCAAGG
>JACQWB010000023.1 GCA_016209385.1 Candidatus Rokuibacteriota bacterium | reverse complement strand
TGACGGGTTGGTCCGGGAGCTGATGAAAATCACGGAGGCCAAAACGAAGACTGAGGCCATCCACCTGGCCATTTCGGAGTTTATCCGGCGAAAGAAGATTGAGGGGCTGCTGGCGCTGGAGGGCAAGGTTCCGATTGACGTGGACTGGCGCGAGCTAGAAGAGCGGGAGTTGAAGGCCCAGGCGGAACGCGCGCGGCGGTGGCGTGGTCATCGCTGACACATCGGTCTGGATCGAATACTTCAAAGGTGGCCATGAGCCCGCCCGGAGGGCTTTGCGGGATCTCATCCGAGCCGCGCAGGCGGTCCTCGTGGGCGTGGTCTTGACCGAGCTGCTCCAGGGGTGTCGATCGTCGAAAGAGGCGGACACGATCCTCTCGAAGCTCGCCGGCCTTCGCTTTTTGGAGACCAAGTTCTCGACCTGGAAAAGCGCCGGAGAGCTGTCGGCTTCGCTTAGGCGAAAAGGCATCACGCTTCCCCTCTCGGACCTCGTTATCGCCGCGCTCGCCCTCGAACATCACTGCGAAGTATTCACTCTCGACCCGCACTTCGAGCAGGTTCCCGGTCTGACACTTTACCCGGCCTCTCGGCGAGTGCGGACACGGTAACCCTCCCTCGCGGCGCGGTAAAGGCCCTTCACGGCCGGTCCCGCTCGGGGAGGGCAGCGTCCGCGCGCTCAGCCACTCAGCGGCCGTGCGTAGGGACAGTCCGCGCAGTGCTAGCCCACCACAGGGTGGAAGACCGCGGCCTCGTCGAACCAGAGCCGGGCTGCGAGCCCTTGGATGCTGGCCCGCAGGTTATCCACAGGACACCTCTTGCTTCCCTCGCCTTTTCGCCCTCAAACCGTCAACCCTGCTTACCAGCCGCATCAACACTGGGCGGTAAGCACTTCGGCAAGCGTCTACCGTTGACAGATGCAGAAGTGTCTACAACCCGCATGAATACTGGGTTGGAGACGTGTTGACGGATCGGGGCCCTCAGGGGACAGAAGGAGGCCTCATTCCGTTTCCTCCGGGGCAGCCGACGACGGGGCGTGCCGCGCACGGAGGTCGGCGAGTTTCTCCGGGGCCAGCTCGTACCCGCGGACGACCTTACCCCCGACCTTCCTGGAGCCCGCAAACAGGCCCAGTGGGTGGAGGAGGCTGCCGTGGCGGACGCTACTTGAGGCGCGGGTCGAGGGCGTCGCGGAGGCCGTCGCCGAACAGGTTAAAGCCCAGGACCGTGACGAAGATCGCAAGGCCCGGGAAGAGCGACAGCCAGGGGTTGGCCTGGATGAAGGCCACGTTGGCCTTGAGGTCCCAGCCCCAGCTCGGGGTCGGCGGCTGGGTGCCCAGGCCGAGGAAGGAGAGCGTGGCCTCCACGATGATCGCGGTGGCGACGCCGAGGGTCGTCGTCACGATGATCGGCGCCAGGCAGTTCGGGAGCACGTGACGCACGAGGATCCAGGTGTCGCGCACCCCGAGGGCGCGGCAGGCCTCGACATACTCTTTCTCCTTGATCGAGAGCACGCTCCCCCGCACCAGGCGCGCGTAGATGGGAATCCGCACGATCGCGACGGCCCCGACGACCTTGATGGTGCCGATGAGCCCGGCTGTGGGCGTGAACATCACCATGAGGATGATGGCGAGCAGGTAGATCGGGAACGCGAGGATCAGATCCATCACCCGCATCACGACCGTATCGGTCCGGCCCCCGTAGTAGCCGCCGATCATCCCCAGCGGCACGCCGATGAGGAGGGCGAGCAGCACGGACGACACGCCCACCGCGAGCGAGATCCGGCTGCCGTGGATGACGCGGCTCAGCAAGTCGCGCCCGAGCTGGTCGGTCCCGAGTGGGTGGTCCCAGCTCGGCTGCCGGAAGGTGCTGGCCTGGTCGTTGACGATCGGGCTCCGGGGCGCCAGCGCGTCCGCGAAGAGGGCGACCAGGAGGAGCGCGAGGACGACGGCTGCGCCGACGAGCGCGGACTTGTTCCGCCTCAGCCGGCGGAGCGCCTGGGCCAGGGGAGACTCCGAGCGGGCGACCTCCGCGACCGGCCGGCGAATCCCGGTGGCGACCGGCAGCTCGGCCTCACGCAGGGAACCCCCGCTGATCGGTGGCGACTTCATCCGGAAGGACGCTCCGCCGTCGGCCATCGTCACCCCTCAGCGCCCGTAGCGGATGCGGGGATCCAGGAACGTGTAGGTCAGATCGACGATCAGGTTGATCCCGACGAAGGCCAGGGCTGTCAGCAGGACAAAGCCCTGCACCTGGGGGTAGTCGCGCGCGATGATGGCGTCGATGCCGTAGGTGCCGAGGCCCGGCACGGCGAACAGCGTCTCCACCACGATCGCGCCCCCGATCAGGAAGCCGACCTGGAGGCCCATCACGGTCACCGTCGGGATCAGGGCGTTCTTCAGCGCGTGCTTCAGGAGGACCCGCCGCTCGGCCAGACCCTTGGCGCGCGCGGTGGTGACGTACTCCGTGCGGATCACCTCCAGCATGCTGCCGCGCAGGAGCCGGGTCAGGATGGCGGCCCGTCCCACGCCGAGCGCGACGGCGGGCATCGCGGCGTGCTGGAGGTTCCCCCACAGGCTGGCCTGGCAGACCACCGTCTGGCAGGTCCCGGGCAGGTACACCCAGCCTGAGCTTGGCAGCGCGCCGCCGAGCCCGACGGAGAAGCTCAGCAGGAGCAGGACGCCCAGGAAGAACTCCGGGATCGAGACGCCGACCACGGCGGCCGACGACGCCGTGTAGTCGGCCCAGGTGTTCTGGCGCATGGCGCCGATGATCCCCGCCGGAATGGCGATGGCCAGCGCCACCAGCATCGAGAGCACGATCAGCTCGAGCGTGACGGGCAGACGCACCAGCACGTCCTGGAGGACCGAGCGCCCGGTGATGATGGAAGCGCCCCAGTCGCCCTGCAGGAGCTTGCCGAGCCAGATGAGGTACTGAACGAGGATAGGCTTGTCCAGGCCATACTCCGCCCGGACCTTGACGGCGTCCTCCTGGGTGTAGGCGTCCCCGAGCAGGGGGACGACGGGATCCCCGGGGATCGACCGCATCATGAGGAAGACCACGAGCGTGATCCCCAGCACGGTGGGGACGACCTGGAACAGGCGCCTGATCATGTAGACGCGCATGTCAGGCTCCGGCACGGGCGGGGGCCGCCGCCCCTTGGCGAGCGGCCTCCGCCCTCCCGGGACCGGTTACTTGTCCAGCCAGACCCTGTGGTAGTGCACCTCGAACTCCGCGTTGTACACGTAGCCCTTCATCCACGGCTGGGCGACCATGTAGAACGGCGAGCCCGAGACGTTGTTCCAGTAGACCTGATCGGCCATGTAATCCTGGAGCTCCTTGGCGATCGCCTTGCGCTTGGCCGCGTCCATCTCCCGGGCGTAGCGCGCGTAGAACTCGTCGACCTTCTTGTCGTTGTGGCGCGGGTGGCTCCAGGAGGAGGTGGTGTTCGACAGGTAGGCGTTGCTGTCCGGCGTGAGCAGCGACAGGAGGTCCTCGACGTACATGTCCCACGGGCCGTCGTTCAGGGTCGTGTTCATCCAGCTGACCTTGTCCACGATCCTGATGTTCGCAGTCACGCCGATCCGCGCGAGCTGCTCCTTGATGACCGTAGCGATGACGTTGAACACCGACTTCTCGGGGTTGGTCATGAGCTCGAGGGTCAGGGGCTTCTGGGGGCCGTAGCCCGCCTCGGCCAGCATGGCCTTCGCCTTGGCCGGGTCGTAGGGGCACTTGGAGTTGACGTCCACCGTGTCCAGGGTACCCGGCGGGATCATCCCGACCCACGGGGTCGCCTGGCCCTTGAAGGCGATCTTCACGATCTCGTTCCGGTCGATCCCGTAGCAGCCGACGGCCTTGCGCACGCGGAGATCACCGAAGATCGGGTGGGGCGCGCGGTCCTTGGACATGGGCTTCCCGTCCCGGGGGACCGTCACCTTCATCGCCGCCACCATGGGCGTCGTTTCTTTCCCGGTCAGGATCTGGGCCTTCGGGTTCTGCGCCTTGAGCGTGTCCACGTGCTCGGGCGAGAAGGACGCGATGAAGTCCATCTCCCCCGCCTTGAAGGCGGCCATCTGGGTGACCGGGTCCTTGATGATGCGAATGTGGACGCGGTCCAGGTAGGGGAGCCCCGGCTGGAAGTACTTGTCGAAGCGGTCCATGACCAGGTGGCTGCCCTTCACCCACTCGACCAGCCGGAACGGCCCGCAGCCCACCACGGCCTCGGGCTTGCCCTTCTTGCGGTCCTCGAGGCTGTACTTCTGGGTGGCCGTCGGGGAGTAGATGATCAGGCCGGTGCGGTAGCCGGCGAGCATGTGCAGGAGGAACGCGTAGGGCTGCTTCAGGCGGATCTGGACGGTGTGAGGATCGAGCACCTCGACGCTGTGCACCGGATCGTAGAAGGTCCGCATCCCCGACTTGGTGGCGGGGTCTATGAGGCGGTCGATGCTGAACTTGACGGCGGCGGCGTCCACCTTGGTGCCGTCGTGGAAGAGGACATTCTTGCGGAGCTTGAAGGTGTAGAGGAGGCCGTCGGGCGAGATCTGCCACGACTCCGCGGCGTCGCCCACGAACTTCCCGTCGGGCGTGATGTTCACGAGCCCGCAGCCGACGTTCATGGCCACCCACATCATTTCGTAGCCCGGCGCGGTGTGGAAGTCGAGGTGGGCGATCGCGTTGCCGTAGGAGACCCGCAGAGTGCCCCCGCGTTTCGGCTGCTCCGCTGCGGTGGCGAAGCCCGACAAGAGGACGATCACGCCGAGGGAAACGCTAGTTCCGAGCAGGAGACTCTTGAAGCGCATAACCTGTCTCCTTTCCGGCCTCATCGGCCGCGTGAAGATGGACAAAAGGATCACGTCGGGAACCTTGGGGCGCTCACTCCCGCTCAGGCGACGACCCCGCGTCCGGGCTGACAGAGGAGAGTTGGAAGTTACCGGGACGTTCTGATAGGACAAGGCCTGAGCGGGTTCGTGGCGGTCAGAATACGCCCCGACCCGGAAGGCGAAACGCAGGCGGGTCCCAGGACGCCGGCCGGCGCGGGGGTCCGCGACGAGAGCCATGATCCAGCAATTTCGTTGCCTCTCGGGCCAGGCGGTCGGTATTGGACGATGTATAGGCTGGGCAGGGCAGATTGTCAAGCGGTCCCGCACCACGCTTCAGGCCGGAGCATAAGCGCGATAAAAGCGCTCCTCGCCCGGTCCCACCCCGGGCCGAACCCGCGCCGTCGGCTGCCCTCTTGTTCCTCCCCGCGTCAGCAACCCCTCCAGGCGCCCGGCCGAATGCTACAGGGCGAAGCCAAACGCCATATACAGCTTGGGAGCCTTGGGGTGGGAGGACCCGGCAGCGCCGATTCAGCGTTCCTGGAGGATCTCGTCGCCACTATAGCGCCGGATCTTGTCCACCCGAACCAGCACCCCGTATCCCTTGCGATCCGGATCCCTGTCCAGCTCGTCTTTGACGGTGCGGTCCATGATTCTCTGCCGCATCGCTCCGTCTTTGAAGACGGTGGCCTGGCCGTAAAAGCGCCAGCCGACGCGAGCTGCGAGATCCGCGTAGAGCATCACGACGTGGGGGTTCTCCTCCATGTGCCGGGCGCCGGACTGACGCGAGCGCTCCCAGATCGCGAGGTGTTCGTCGTCCCAGACGAAGGTGCTGCCTCGAAAGCTGATGCTGGGAACCCCGTCTTTCGAGGCCGTCGCCCACACACAGAATTTCCTGTCCCGGAAGGCATTGTTGATCCGTTCTTTCATTTCGTCGGTGAACCTTATCATGAGGCTCCTCCGCTGCGCCCCGAAGTGAAGGCCGCCCGAATCGAAGAGGTTCTCTCTGACAGGCAAACCAATGGAATCGGTGACCTCCCCTTGCGATTGTCCGAGACTACAGCGCGATGAAGAGCCGGTCAAGGGACTTTTCCCATGGTCAGGCAAAGCGTGGGGCAAGGTGATGCTGCTCTCCGCCGCATTGACAGGGGCCTTGCGTTGTGGTCCTATGGCGGCAACTAACCGGGAAGGGTCGCTATCGGCAGAAGATCCGGAGCCTGCGGCGTCGGATGCTGTTTCCCGGTATGACGCACGATCAAGCAGTGGAATTTCTCCGCAACGACTTCCTTTTCTGGAATTTCCGGCCCGCGCTGAGCCCTTGATCGTCCCTTTCCCTGCGTGATCGCGGGCCGTTGTCAGAGCGGTGCGCATAGGTTTCGAGCCTGATATCCTGGGGCCGCAGGAGGTGGGGCATGGCCAGGGATGGGTTCAAGGTCTTCGACAGTGACATGCACGTGCTGGAGCCTGTTGACCTGTGGGAGCGCTATATCGACCCCGCCTTCAAAGATCGAGCGCCCAGAGGAACGACCCGGAAGGCGACGGACGTCGGGGTGACCGTCGACGGGGAAGACGCGTTCAAGCTCTCGGCGCAAGTCGCGCGGGTGTCGTTTCCGGGTGGTCTCGACCGCTTTGCCGAAGACATCGCGCGCGGCTTCGACGCCACGGCTCAGCTCCGGGCCATGGATCGGGAAGGCATCGATGTGACGGTCCTCTATCCGTCCCGCGGTCTCTTCGTGAACAGCTTTCCCGACATGGATCCGGCCTTCTCCGAGGCCATCGCCCGGGCCTACAACAACTGGCTGGCGGACTTTTGCCGGGCAGGCGACCCGCGCCGGATGCACGGGGCTGCCATGCTTCCGATCCAGGATATCGGGGCATCGATTCGGGAGGCGCGTCGAGCGGTTCGCGAGCTGGGGTTCAGGGCAGTCTTCCTGCGCCCTAACCCGCTGCGCCCAGGTATCTATTGGAACGACCCCATCTTCGACCCGCTGTGGGCGGGGATCCAGGAGCTTGGGGTCCCTGTCGGCTTCCACGAGGGGGTCGCCTCCCATCTGCCGACCGTCGGCGCCGATCGGTTCGGGCCCGGCCAGTTCGCGCTGCAGCACGCGTGCTCCCACAGCATCGAGCAGATGCTGGCGGTGGAAGCCATGACCCTGGGTGGAGTCCTGGAGCGATTCCCGCGACTCAAGGTCGCGTTCCTCGAGGGCAACGGGTCCTGGCTCCCCTTCTGGCTCTGGCGGCTGGACGAGCACTGGGAAAATCCGGGGAGGTATGAAAACCCTGCGCTGACGCGGAAGCCCAGTGAGTGCTTCTACCGCCAGTGTTTCGTCTCGCTCGAGTGCGATGAAGTTCCCGCCCGACAGGCGGTGGAGCTGTGCGGGCCCGACTGTTTCGTTTTCTCCACCGATTATCCCCACTACGACACGAAGTATCCCGAGGCCACTGCACGCTTTCTCAAGCTGCCGCTGACGGAGGAAAGCAAGCGGAAGATCCTCTGGGACAACTGTGCCCGTCTCTACGGCTTCACCGGTGGCTGAAGGTGTCAGCGGCCAGGGCCGACATGGGTTTTCGGAGCGAAGAAGCCACGCTCAAAGTGACGATGGGCTGGCTGGATATCCTGACGAGGACCGTGCTGTGGCTCGTCCTCGGCCCGGTATTGTTCGCTGTCCTCGTCCCCTCCGCGCTGCTGGCGTCCCGGTGGCAGCTGCTCTCTTACGGGATCGGGAGCCTCAGGTTCATTGGGATTATGCCGATCTGCCTCGGCGCGGCCGTGGTCCTCTGGTGTGCCTGGGATTTTATGGTCGTGGGGCGGGGCACTCCGCTCCTGTTCGATCCGCCTCCGCGACTGGTATCGAGGGGGTTGTACCGTGTCGTCAGGAACCCGATGTATATCGGTGTCGAGCTCATCCTGGGCGGTGAGGCGATCGCGTTCGAGTCGTTGATTCTGCTGGCTTACGCTGTAGGTGTCTGGGTGATGTTCCACGGGATCATCATCGCGTTCGAAGAACCGTACCTGAGGAAGACCTTTGGCGCCGCGTACGAGGAGTACTCGAAAGCTGTTCCCAGATGGGTCCCGCGCTGGAAGCGTGCGGAAGGGTAGAGGAGCGCGATGGTGAACGCTTGAGCTCACCGAACACAGACGAGCCTGGAGGAACACGCGATGGCGATGAAGCTCACGAGCGACAGCTTCAAGGACGGCGACTACCTGGGACAGGCGCACATCCTGTCGGCCGACTACGGCTTCGGCTGCAGCGGCGGCAATAAATCACCGCACCTCACGTGGGAGGGCGCGCCGGACGGAACGAAGAGCTTCGCGCTGACGTGCTTCGATCCCGATGCGCCCACCGGAAGCGGCTTCTGGCACTGGGTCGTGGTGAACATTCCGCCCAACGTGACCGCGCTGCCGCTCGACGCCGGCAACCCTGCGAGCGGCAAGCTGCCGGCGGGCGCGCTCCAGGTGAGGACCGACTTTGGCAAGCCGGGCTACGGCGGCCCGTGTCCGCCACAGGGTGACCATCCGCACCGCTACCTCTTCACCATCCACGCCGTGTCCATGGACAAATTGCCGGTCACGGCCGACACCTCGCCGGCGGTGGTAGGCTTCTACCTCAACTTCAACACGCTGGCGAAAGCCTCCCTCATGGGCTTGTACAAGCGCTGAAAAGACCGCAGCTTGAACAGGCCGCTCCCAATGGCGGAGTCGGTCGGGAGAACGGGATGAGCACGACCTCGAGTGTACGTCTTCTGGTTGGGACCGCTGAAGGACTCTACGAGCTTGGAGCTCGTCAGCGGAGCCATTTCAATGGACATGAGATCACCGCCATCGCCAGCGATGGCGTCTCGTGGTGGCTCCTGGTCGAGGGCCGGAGCGTCTGGCGCTGGCAGGGTGATGGCCCATGGCGCGAGTTGGCGCGTCTTCAAGCTGACCCTGGTACGTGCCTGGCGCTGACACCAGCCGGGCTCCTGGTAGGAACTGCGGGCGCCCACCTCCTGCGCTTGGAGGAGGGAAGGCTCGATCGGGTCGAGGGGTTCGAGCGGGTCGAAGGCCGGGAGAAGTGGTACACGCCATGGGGCGATCCGCCCGACGCGCGATCCATCTCGGCAGATCCCGCTGGCGCCATTTACGTGAATGTGCACGTGGGCGGCGTGGTGCGCTCCACCGACGGAGGCCATTCCTGGCAACCGACTCTCGACATCGATGCGGACGTCCACCAAGTTCTCGCCGATCCGACACGTACGGGAATCGTGCTCGCTGCTGCCGCCGTCGGGCTGGGCATCAGCGAGGACGGCGGGAAGTCCTGGCGCTTCAAAACGGCAGGCCTTCACGCCCACTATCTGCGCGCCGTCAGCCTGGCACGAGACGCCATCCTGATATCAGCCTCGACGGGTCCCGGAGGCAAGCGCGCGGCCGTGTATCGGGGTCGTCTCGGGCAAAACAAACCGTTCGAGAGATGCCAGGGTCTCCCCAAGTGGTTCGGGAGCAACATCGATACTTTCTGCCTGGCCGCCTCCGGCGCAGTTGCCGCCTTCGGGACAGAGGAGGGGCTGCTCTTCCTTTCCACGGATGCGGGGGCGAGCTGGGGGCTCCTGGCAAAGGATCTTCCGGCCGTGCGGTGCGTCGGCATCGCGTGAAAAGGGAACGCGAATTGCCTCATGCTCCGCTGGTCCGTCGATCGTGACCACGTAGGGGTGTGTCGGGGTAATGCCCTTCGAGCGCGGGCTTCGCCCGCGCAACCAACTCGGGCCTCGCCTCGTGGCTCTCCTCGCCTGCGGCTCGTCGGCAGCCCCTCGGCTCGAACCACCATTCCTGGGGGAGGCCTCGGAGGGGGACACCCGCGCCTCCGCCGCGGGTACCCGGGCCCCCTC
>JACQWB010000022.1 GCA_016209385.1 Candidatus Rokuibacteriota bacterium | reverse complement strand
GGCGCTATAACCTCGCATGTTTTCTTCGCCAGCAGGCGGCTGAGAAGGCATTGAAGGCCTTTCTCTACGCCCGGGGGGCCGAACAGGTGCTCGGTCACTCTGTGGCGGATCTCGTCAGGGAATGCGGGAACCTGGACAGCGACTTCGCCGCGCTCAGACCCCGAGTCGCGCCGCTCGATCACTACTATATTCCGACTCGGTATCCGAACAGCCTTCCCGGGGGAATCCCCGCGGAAGCGTTTGATGAGAGCGACGCGGGCCGTGCCTTGGGGCTCGCCGGGGAAGTTATTCGCGCCGTGAGGGCGAAGCTTGGGGAGGGCGACTGGTAGGCATGCGAGCGGTCGCAAGCGGCTCGCCGACCTCGTCGATGAGCCGGAGGGTCTCCTGGTGGACCCTCCTCACCTCCGCCTGGTCCGCCCCTGGCCCAAGGCCGTCAGCTCGAACCAGCGCGTGAGGACCTGGCGGTAGCCGCGCGCCGTCGCCTCTCGATCGGGCGGAGACGCCTGGGCAGCGGCGACCTGCCCCGGACCCGCCAGCCTGCCGACCAGGTCCACGATCCGGGGCGCCAGGTTATCCACAGTCACCCCTCTCTTCCCTTCGTTTTCAGGCCCCGAAGCGTGGACACGTGGACAAGGCAGTATTCATGCGGGTTGTCTACGCTTCTGCATCCGTGGACTGTCCACGCTTCACGATGCGTGGACAAGCCAATATTGATGCGGGTTGTCCACGTGTCCACGGATTGAAGCCCGGAGGAGGGGGAAAAGAGCATGCGTCACGCCCGCTCGTCGGCCGGGGCGGGCGGGCTGAACCGGGCCCGGAGGTCGGCCAGCGCATCGGGGTCGAGCACGTAGAACCGCCGCTTCCGCTCGCCGTGACGCGAGAAGCGCGAGAGCAGCCCCAGAGGATTCATGAGCCCCGCGAGTCGCCTCGTGCTCTTCAGCCAGTCCCAGCCCGGCCGGGCCTTGAGGGCGTGGAGCGCCTCTGCTATGGTGCGCGTGTGATGGCCGTGCGCGTGCGCGTCCCCGCCACCTCGGCGAACCTGGGTCCCGGCTTCGACGCCCTGGGACTTGCCCTCTCGCTCTTCAACGAGGTCGTTCTCGAGCCGGCCGACTCGGTCACCGTGGCCATCGAGGGCGAGGGGGCTGACCGGCTGGATCGGGGCCCCGGCAATCTCGTCGTCCGCGGCGCCCGGGAGGTGTACGAGCGCGTCGGGCGGCGGTTCACGGGTCTCGAGGTGAGGTGCGTGAACCGGATCCCGCCGGGGCGCGGCCTCGGCTCCAGCGCCGCGGCCTGGCTCGGGGGAATCGTCGGCGCCAACGCGCTGCTCGGTGAGCCGCTGGATCGTGACGCCCTCCTCAACCTGGCCGCGACCCAGGAGGGCCATCCCGACAACGTGGCGGCCGCGCTCCTGGGAGGCCTCACCGTGGCCTGCTGGAGCGACGGCCGGGTCGTGGCCGTGTCGCTGCCCGTGCCCTCGGAGATCCGCTGGGTCGTGCTGATCCCCGAGCTGGAGGGCTCGACCACCGAGGCGCGAGCCGTGCTTCCGTCGAGCGTCCCGCGGGCCGACGCCGTCTTCAACGTGCAGCGCGTCGGCCTCTTCCTCGGCGGGCTCCAGGCTCGTCGGCCCGACCTCCTCGCTGTGGCCATGAACGACCGCCTCCACCAGCCCTACCGGCTGGGGCTCTTTCCCTGGATGGAGGCGGTGAGCGCGGCGGCCCGCGAGGCCGGGGCTCTCGGGTGCGTGCTGAGCGGGGCCGGGCCCGCGCTCCTCGCCGCGGTCGCGCGCTCGCCGGAGGCGGTCGCGCAGGCGATGGAGCGGGCGCTGGCCGGGGCCGGCATCCGCGGCGTCGCGCGGGTGCTCGAGGTGGATCGCTCGGGGACCGTCTGGGAGGTCGTACAAGGGGCTTGACGGGCCTCGCGGCCTTTGCTAAGGTGCGGTCAGCTTTTCCCGTTTCCCGGAACACGACACGCAGAGAATTCCTGGCACGCGCACGGGTTCCTGACACACTCGCCGATGGGTTCCCCCGTCCCGACCTCAGCCGTCACGACCGCACGAGTGGATCCATCCTTCGGGTGGTGCTCGATCGATCCCGCCTGACTCGGGGAGGTGAGAGGTCCGTCCGGAGCACGCCGAGGTCCTAACCCGCAACGCAGCAGGGAGATCAGCCGATGGAATTCCAGGATAAGGTGCTCGTGTGTCGGGAGTGCGGGAAAGAGTTTCTCTTCTCCGCGGGAGAGCAGGCCTTCTATGCCGAGAAGGGCTTTCAGCACCAGCCGTCGCGCTGCAAGGAGTGTCGGGGCGCCCGTCGCTCGGGGGGCGACCGGGTCCCGCAGGGCGAGCGGCAACTCTTTCCAGCCGTCTGTACCGCCTGTGGAAAGGAGACCCAGGTCCCCTTCAAGCCCACCGCCGGAAAGCCGGTCTATTGCCGGGAGTGCTACGCGAAGCGCGGCGGGCGGGCTGGTCAGGGGAGCTCCGTTGTCCTGGAACCCTAGGGGGCGCTTGGAAGCCCGCTCCCGTGTCGCCTGATTCGCGGGTCGTGCGCCCGGCGGGGCGACGGCCCGAGGAGGTACCGGCAGAGCTCCGGGGCACGACGTGAGCGATCGCGTCCGCGCCACCCCGTGGCTGGTCCTCGGGGTGGTGTGGCTCATGCTCGGCGCCGTCTACGGTCTCTTCCTCTCCTTCACGATCTTCTTCGTCGCCCTGATCGAGGAGTTCCGCTGGTCGCGGGGGCTCACGGCCGGGGCGTTCTCGCTCGCCACGGTGATCCAGGGCGTGCTCTCGCCCGGGATCGGCCTCCTCGTCGATCGGATCGGGCCGCGACGGGTGATCCTGGCGGGCCTCCTTCTCCTCTCGAGCGCTTCCATGCTGGCGAGCCGGATCCAGTCGCCGTGGCAGCTCTATGTCGTCGTCGGCGTCCTGGTGGGCATCGGCGTGACCGCGGTCGGCTGGGTGCCCACGGGCGCGCTCTTGGCCCGGCTCTTTGTCCGGCATCGAGGCCGGGTGATGGGGCTCGCGTTTTCCGGAATGGGCGTCGGGATCCTGGCCTTCGGGCCCCTGGCCCAGTGGCTCATCGCTCAGCACGGCTGGCGGCAGGCCTACCTGATCCTCGGGGGCGGGACGCTCCTCTGCCTGGGCCCGCTCCTCTGGTTCGGCGTCTCCGAGGGCGCGAGCCAGGCGAGCCCGGCGAAGGGACCGCCGGTGCCCCAGGCGGCCGGCCCCGGCGTGCTCGCCGCCCTCTCGATGCGGCAGTTCTGGGGGCTTTTCCTGGCCTACTTCTTCACTCCGCTGGCAGTCTTCCCGGTGTTCACCCACCAGGTGGCGTTCGCCGTGGACCTGGGCTACCCGCGGATGTTCGTCGCTGGCATCTTCGGTCTCACGGGGTTTATGTCGAGCCTCGGCCGGATCCTGTTCGGCACGGTTTCGGACTGGATCGGCCGCGAGTCGGCGGCCACGCTCTCGTTCGCCTGCACCGCCACGGGCATCGGAGCCCTGATCCTGCTCGAGACCTGGCCGCACCCAGGGTGGCTCTATGCCTACGCGCTCCTCTTCGGGTTGGGCTTCGGCGCCCGGGGCCCCATCATCACGGCCATGGCCGCCGAGCTCTTCGCGGGCCGGCGCTTCGGACTCCTCTACGGGATCATGAACCTCGGCAACGGCCTCGGCGGAGCCATCGGGCCGTGGTTCGGAGGCATGGTCCACGACCTCACCGGGAGCTACCGCCCGGCCTTTCTCACCGCCGTGGGCTTCTGCGCGGTGGCCTCGACGTGCTTCTGGGTCGCCCGGACGCGCTCGAGGGGCGAGCGGCGCTGATGGCGGGCTCCCATTTCGAGCGCCGGCTCGCCCGAGTGTTGGCGAGCTTGCGCGTTCGGGACTACAATAGAAGCGAGTCGGAGCGAGGAGGTGCTGATGCCCCGTCACATCGTTGATCAGCCCGAGGCGATCGACTTCCTCTCGATCCTGAGCGCCGAGGGGACCGTCGACGCCGGGCTCGAGCCCGCGATCCCGCCGGCGGACCTCACGCGGCTCTACCGGGCCATGCTCCTCGGCCGTCGCTTCGACGAGCGGCTCCTGCGCCTCCAGCGTCAGGGCCGCATCGGGACCTTCGGGCCGATCAAGGGACACGAGGCGATCTCGGTGGGAAGCGTCTATGCGCTCCGCCCGAGCGACTGGGTCGTGCCATATTACCGGGAGACGCCGGGGCTCCTCCTCCGCGGCTGGCCGCTCGAAGATATCATTCTCTACTACGCTGGCTACCCCGAGGGGCTCAGGGTCCCGGATCACGTCCGGGACCTGCCGTTTTGTATCCCGATCGCCAGCCAGATCCCTCATGCCGTCGGCTTGGCTTACGCGGCGCGCTACAAGGGTAAGGACAGCGTGGTGCTGGTGTATCTGGGGGACGGGGCGACGTCGCACGGGGACTTTCACGAGGCGATGAACTTCGCGGGAGTCTTTCAGGCGCCGGTGGTGTTCTGCTGCGAGAACAACCAGTGGGCGATCTCGGTGCCGGTGGCGAAGCAGACGCGGGCGAAGACGCTGGCGCGGAAGGCGCTGGCGTACGGGATGCCGGGGGTCCAGGTGGACGGCAACGATCTCCTGGCGGTGTACGCGGCGACG
>JACQWB010000021.1 GCA_016209385.1 Candidatus Rokuibacteriota bacterium | reverse complement strand
GCCTACTGCTACTTCTACCCCTGCGGCCGCTGCCACGCGTGCCTGAACAAGCAGCCCGCCGCTAGCCCGAGCAAGGTGGGGCGCCCGCTCGGGCCGACCCAGTTCCCGCACTTCCACGGCGCGGTCGCCGAGTACTACTACCTCCGCCCCGGCGGGTACGTCTTCAAGGTGGCCGACGATCTCCCCGACGAGCTGGTCTCGCCCGTGAACTGCGCCCTCTCCCAGGTCATCTACGGCCTCCACGCCGCAGGGCTCCGCTTCGGCGACACCCTCCTCATCCAGGGCGCCGGCGGGCTCGGGGTCCAGGCCACGGCGGTGGCCAAGGAGATGGGCGCGCGCGTCATCGTCGTGGACCAGCTCGCCCCCAGGCTCGACCTCGCGAAGGCCTTCGGCGCCGACCACACGATCAACCTGAAGGAGCTCGCCGACCGGAAGGCGCGCGTGAAGCGCGTCCGCGAGCTCACGGACGGGAGGGGCGCGGACGTGGCCTGCGACTTCGTGGGCCTGCCCCAGGTGATTCCCGAGGGGCTTGAGATGCTGCGCTTCGGCGGGACCTACCTCGAGATCGGCACGATCAGCCGGGGGCTCAACGTCGAGCTGGAACCGGCCGCGCTCGTCTGGGGCTCCAAGACCATCGTGGGAGTCGTGATGTACGACCCGTGGGTGATCCCGCGCGCGCTCGACTTCCTCTCCCGGAACCGGTCGCGTTTGCCCTTGGACAGGCTCCTCTCCCACAAGTTCCCGCTGGAGAAGATCGACGAGGCGTTCCGGGCCTCGGAGTGGCTGAACCGCGATTCCACCGCGATCACGCGCGCCGCCCTCACCCTCTGAGCGCCGTCCAATGGGCAACCCTGCGTCAACCGTCGCGTTATCATGGCGCCATCGCACGCTCTTTCGAGCGCCCACCCGCCCCTTCGGGGCGGGTACCCGGCCGGCGCAATCAACTCGGGCCTCGCCTCGGGGCGGGCCTGCCTCACGGCATGGCCGACGCCCCTCGGCTCGAACTACCACGGGGGGAGGTATCGGAAGGGGCGGGTACCCGCGCCGGGTACCCACGAAGTGGGTGCGCGCGCGAGCGCGGGGGGTCGGCGTGGGTGCGCCCCCCTCCGAGGGAGTATGAGCACGCCGCGCGAGCAGCTCCTCCGGCTCATCGAGTACATCCGGGGGTTCCGGGCCACCTACCTGGTCGCTGCCGGCCTGAGGCTCGGGCTTTTCAAGAAGGTCGCCGAAACGCCGGGGGTCACCGCCGAACTCCTCGCCGGAGACCTGGGGCTCGACCCGAGATCGGTGGCGGTCTGGTGCCGGACCGCCCACGCGCTCGGCTTCCTCGACGCCGACGAGAGCGGGCGGCTCCGCCTCGCCCCTGGCTTCGACCAGGTCCTGGCCGATCCCGCCTCGCTCTATTACTACGGCGACGCCCTCAACCTGGTCGTGGACCACGAGGCCGACGACCTGGCGAGGCTCGACGAGGTGGTGCGCTCCGGGAAGACGCTCCCGTTTCAGGCGCGCGGCCGGAAATTCTCAGAGCAGGTGGGAGCCGCGACGATCGGCCTGCACAAGCTCGTGGCGCGCAAGGTGCTGCCGGGGCTACCGGAGATGGAGGAGCGCCTCCACCGGGGGCTCAGGCTCCTCGATGTCGGGTGCGGCTGCGGCGGGTTTCTCCTCGCCCTCGCGCAGGCCTTCCCGGCGGGCAAGTACGTGGGCGTGGACATCGACCGCAAGGCGCTCGCGGTCGCCCGGCGGTCTGTCAGGGCCGCGGGCCTCGCGCGCCGGGTGGGGTTCCGCGCAGCCGGCAGCGACGGTTTCGGGATCACGGGCCCATTCGACGTGATCACGCTCCTCCAGGTGCTCCACGAGATCCGCCCCGAGCTCCGGCTCCCGATCCTCACGGAGTGCGCCCGCGTCAGCTCCCGGGACGGCTGGCTCGTGATCCTGGACGAGACCTACCCGTCGAGCTGGGCGGACCTGCGCCGCCCCGAGAACTCGCGACCGGTGATGACGGCCTTCAGCGAGCTGAGCATGGGGAATGTCATTCCCACACGCGAAGAGCAGGAGTCGCTGCTCGCGGCCGCCGGCTTCAGCCTCCAGACGCGAACGCTCGTGGGCGACGGCTTCACCCTCCTCACCGCCCACCCCGCTGCCTGACCGGCACCGGCAACCGCTGTGGTCTACCGACGCCGGGAGCTCTGGCTCCTCCTCTTCCTCGCCCTCAGCCTGGGCGTGGGGGTGGCCGTTCGCGAATTCAGGGCCGGCTTCCCCGAGCTTGCCGAGCGTCTCGAGCAGGTCGACACGGACACGCTGCCGACCGCAAACCCGAAGCTCGACTCGCCGGGACCCGCGACGGATCCGCCGGCGCGTCCCGCCAAGCTCTCCGAAACCGCGGCCCAGGCCGATGGCCGCCTGGACCTGAACCGCGCGACGCCGGCCGAGCTGCAGCGGCTGCCGGGGATCGGTCCCGCCCTCGCGCAGCGAATCGTGGACGCCCGAGAGCGTCAGGGACGCTTCGCCTCGCCCGAGGAGCTGCGCCGGGTCCCGGGGATCGGGCAGAAGAAGTTCGACGCGATCCGCGAGCTGGTGACCGTCGGAGACTGATCGGGCCTCGCCTCGTGGCTGTTAGCTCGGGCCTCGCCTCGTCGCGGGCGCAGGCGATGAAGCTGCCTTCGCCGACGCGCCTCGGCTCGAACATCTGCTCGGGTCTCGCCTCGTCGCTGTCCTCGCCTGCGGCTCGTCCGGAGCGCCTCGGCTCGAACTGCCACGCCTGCGGCTCGTCGGCAGCCCCTCGGCTCGAACTGCCACTCGCCCCGGCGCCGGTTCAGGGGCTCCCCTGCGGCCGCTGGATCTCGGGCGGGACCTGGTAGAGGTACTCGTGCAGGTAGCGGATCTCCTCGCCCTTGTCATGAATCTCGACGCGCATGAGATCGCGGATCGAGATCATGGACAGGAGGCGGCCCTCGCTCACGACAGGCAGGTGGCGGATGTTGGCCTGATCCATCTTGCTCATCGCCGACTGGTAGTCCTCGTCCACGTCGGCGACCACGAGGTTGGTCGTCATGACCTCCCCCACCGGCGTGCGTGAAGGGTCGAGCCCCCGATCGACCACCCGACGCACGACGTCGCGTTCCGAGAAGACCCCGACGAGCTTATCGCCGTCAAGCACCGCCACGATCCCGACGTTGTTTGCCGCCATCACGCGGACCGCCTCCGAGACCATGGCCTCGCGCGAGACCATGAACAGAAAGCCGTAGCGCATGATGTCGCGGAGTTTTCGCATCGCCGCACCTCCCCCGCCGGAGCCCTGAGCACCACCACGGCCGTTACCGCCTGCTGCCCCGCTCCAGCGGCCCGCCCCCTCCTCGGGGCTCCTCGAGCGTGTCCCGCGTGGCCCCCGGAGACTCGAACCCCCGCACCGGTCGATCGACGGATCACCTCAGGCGTGCGAATCCGCTCCGGGGACACGATCCAGGGACCAGGCATCCCTCCCCTCGATTCGCGCGTTGAAGCCCGGAAACTTGGCTGAGTCTAGGCCTAATCGGAGGGGGCCTCGACGGCCCCCTCCGAAGCCTCCCCGAGGAATCGGTTGCGCGGGCGAAGCCCGCGCTCGAAGGGAGTCTAGGCGCGGCGGTGGGGGGTGTCAAGCGGATCGGCGCGTCCCCAACCCCTACCCGCGCCGCCCCCCTGTCTCCGGTCCGATACAGTTGACCCCGCGTTCCGGCGCGTCCTACGGTCGGGTATGGCGCACCCCGCCGAGCGCGTCGGCTGCGCGACGCGTGGAGGCGATCCGCCGGTTCGCGCCCGGCTACGCCCGATGCGTCTCGAAGCCCTGCCGCTGGCGCCGGTCGCCGGCGCATTCGTCGGCGGCCTGGCAGCCGCGGCTTGGATCGGCCCGCACCGGAGCTGGATCTGGCTCGTCGCGCTCGCCGCCGCTCTGCTCTCGGTGTGGAGCCTCTGGCGCCGGCGCGAGGCGCTGGTCGTCCCGTCCCTGCTCGTCCTCTTCGCGCTCCTCGGCTTCATCCGGGCCGGGTCCGCTCCGCTTCCCCCCGACCATATCGCCCGCCTCCCGCTCCCCACCCGAATCACGGTCGAGGGGCAGCTCGTCGAAGAACCCATGCGCTTCGCCCCCGACCGGGAGCGGCTGCTCATCGATGTCGAGGCTGTCGAGGCGGGCCAGGCGCGCCGACCCGCGCGGGGACGGGTCCAGGTGACGCTCTACGGCCAGCCCCCGCCGCTCACCGAGGGGCAACGGGTGCGGGGAGAGTTCCGCCTCCACCGGCCTCTCGGCTTCAGGAACCCGGCGGGCTTCGACTACCCTGCCCACCTGGCTCGTGAAGGGATCTACCTCGTGGGGAGCGGCCGTCCAGACCGGCTCGAGCCCATCACGCCCGAAGACCCTCCCTGGACGGTCCGGGTGAAACGCTGGGCGCTAGCGACCCTACACCGGAACCTGCCGCCGCGCTCGGCCGCTCTGCTGGCCGGCCTCCTCCTCGGTGAGCGCACCGGACTCCCCAGGAGCATGGACGAGGCCTTCCGACGTGCGGGGGTCTACCACATCCTAGCGGTGTCAGGCTTCAACGTGGCCCTGATCGCGTCCACGGTGTTTCTGGGGCTCCGGCTCGTGGGACTCCCGCGTCGGCTCGTGGCGGTCGTGGCATCGATGCTCCTGGTCGGGTATGCCCTGGTGGTCGGCGGGCAACCCTCGGTCGTGCGCGCGACCGTGATGGGTCTCCTACTGCTCCTGGGCCTTCTCCTCGAGCGCGACGCCAACCCCATCAACAGCCTCGCCCTGGCCGCGCTCGGAATCCTCCTCTGGCGCCCCGGGGATCTCTGGGAGCCGGGCTTTCAGCTCTCGTTCGCCGCCACGCTCGGGATCCTCTGGCTGACACCCTCTACCCTCGAGGTCCTCACCTCGCGCGGGTGGCCGACGTGGCTCGCGGCCGGCGTCGCGGTGAGCCTGGGCGCCCAGCTGGCGGTCACGCCGATCATGCTGAGCCACTTCAACCAGCTCTCGCTGGTCGGGATCGCCGCCAACCTGGTGGTGGTGCCGCTGGCGGCGCTCGCCACGACGCTCGGACTGGCGGCGCTCCTCGCCGCTTCCGTCTCGGACGGGCTCGCCCAGCTCTTCTTCGAGAGCCTCTGGTTGATCCTCCTCGCGCTCCGGTTCGCCGCGCGGCTCGCGTCCGCGCTGCCGTGGGCGCTGGTCCACCTCCCGGCGCCCCACTGGAGCGCGGTCGCCGCTTTCTACGGCTTGCTCGCGCTCGTCCCGCGGCTTCACCGCTCGGCGCGCGCGACGCTCATCGCCGGAATGCTCGCCGCTTGGGTGGTCGCCCTCTCCGTCTGGCCGTGGCTCAAGCCCCTGGACGGGCGGCTCCGCGTGACCTTCCTGGACGTCGGGCAAGGCGACGCCATCTTCGTCGAGCTTCCCGACGGCCGGCGTCTGCTACTCGACGGTGGCCCCGGCGGCGAACGGCGCTTCGACGTGGGCGAGCGGATCATCGCCCCGTTCCTCTGGAACCGCGGCGTTCACGCGCTCGACGTCGTCGCCATGAGCCACTCGGATCCCGACCATGCCGGCGGTCTGGCCGCCGTGATCTCGCGCTTCGGGATCAAGGAGTTCTGGGACAACGGGATCTGGGAGGCGGGGAGCGCGGAGCTCTACGGGCTCGTCGAACGCTCGGGGGCAATCCGGCGCTCGCTCACACGGGGGACGCGGTTCTGGCTGGGGCCGGTGCTGGTGACCGTGCTCAACCCGCCGGCGGTTCCGCTCCGGGGCTCGCCGCGCGGACCCGCCTCGGACGAGAACAACAACTCGCTGGTGCTCAGGCTCGACTGGGGGCTGGCCTCGTTCCTCTTCACGGGAGACCTGGAGCAGGAAGGGGAGGCGGCGCTCCTGGAGGCGCGGCAACCGCTCGGCCACCTGGTGCTGAAGGTAGCCCACCACGGGAGCCGCTATTCCACGACCGAGGCGTTTCTCGCGGCAGCGCAGCCCCGGCTCGCCGTCGTCTCCGCCGGCGCGCGCAACCCGTTCCGCCATCCGACGGGCGAGACCCTGGACCGCCTCGACCGCGCGGGGGCGAGGGTCTTCCGCACCGATCGGGATGGGGCCATCGTCCTGGAGATGGACGGAGCTACCATGAGCGTCACGCGCTGGGCGACCCGGGAGACGCAGACGTGGCTCCTGGATTCCGAGCCTGAGCCGGGCGCGGGAGAGCGAGCAGGGCGGGACAGCGCTCAGGTTTCCACCACCACCGCCAGTGAACCGGTACCCCCCCCTCTATAACTCCGTGTTTTTTTACGCACTTCCTCTGGCACCCTCCTTGCTACTTCCAGGACTTCAGCAGCGAGTGCACTGCGGGCGCGTGACCTGGCAGGAAGCCGCCGATAGACCTGAGGGAGGGGAGGATGGGGAAGAAAACGAAAAGATGGAGCCGCCCCCACGTCGTGATCGCCCCGGGAATGAAGCTCGTGTCGATCGTGAGCCAGCGGGGCGCCAAGGCTCAGGCGATCGGCCGCTCGGCTCAACGCGAGGCCCCGTGGAGCAGTCACATCCGGGCGGTCGACGCCGCGCTGGCAAAGAAGAACGTCAACAGCGCCATGCGGGCGTGGCTTCGCGCTCACGACGCGGCGCTGGCCAGCCGGCGCTGGGAGGGCCTGATGGATGTCGGCGACGCCGCCCTGAGGATCGGCGAGGGCGCCGGGCTTCCCCGGGCATTGGAGGCCAGGGCGCGCTGGATTTACCTGGCCGCGCTCCTCCTGGCGCGCGAGCGGGCATCGCTCGACGGCGTCCTCCGCACGGCCGAGGCGTTCGCCGCCCGGGGCGAGCGCGAGGTGGTCAACCAGTGCGTCGGCGTCGCCGAACAGCTGGCAGCGCGGGCGCCGAGGCGCGGGGCCCCGGAGCGTCTCCGGGCGGCCAAAGAGCGTCTGGCGACTCTCCTGCTCATCGCCGAGCGCCACGCCCTCGACGCGCTCGCGTCCGCGGGGGCACGCCGCGGTGGGTCAGAGGGCCAGGGCAGGACGAAGGGCCTCGCGGGGAGGATCACCTGCCTCCCCGATCTCGAGTCCAACCCGCTCGATGCCGAGGCGGCCCGGGCGCTCGCATCCCAGAACGGCGGCAAGCCGCACCGGCTCCACGGCGGCGCCTAGTTGACTCGGACGGGGGCTTCGCCCCCCTTGCCGTTAGAGCGCCGGCTCCGCCGGCGCAAGCTTGCCGAGGGGGAGGTTTCGAGGGGGCCCGGGTACCCGCGCCGAAGGCGTGGGTGTCCCCCTCCGTAACGCCCTTCGAGCGCGGGCTTCGCCCGCGCAACCGATTCCTGGGGGAGGCTTCGGAGGGGGCCGTCGAGGCCCCCTCCGATTTCTAATCGATCGGGTTCTCGTACAGCGCGCGAAGCCGCTCAAGCTCCTCCGGGTCCATCCTCATTCCCAGCGAGAGCACCAACTCCCCGAGGATCGGCTTGATCTCGTTCAACAACATCTTCCCTAATATCTTCTTCTT
>JACQWB010000020.1 GCA_016209385.1 Candidatus Rokuibacteriota bacterium | reverse complement strand
TCGGAGGGGGCCTCGACGGCCCCCTCCGATACCTCCCCCCCCGGCTAGCTTGCGCGGGCCAAGCCCGCGCTCGAAGCCTTGAAGATGGAGAAGGTCCCCATGGCCTTGGCGACGGGCCGCCCGTCGTTGGTGACGTCCGAATCGAGAAAGGCCAGCCGCCTGGTCTTGTGGAGGAGCTTGCTGTCGCAGGTCAGCAGTCCGGAGGTCACGGCGCCGAAGTACGCAATCTTGATGTCCACCGTCGCGCACAGCTCGTCGTCCTCCAGGCACGGGTAGAGCGCCGCCCCCATGCCGGTGTCGGCCATCGAGAAAATGACGCCGCCGTGCAGGACCCGGTGCGGGTTGAGCAGTTTTGGGTCCACGCTGAGGACGCAGCGGCTCCGGCCCGCATCCTGTCCCGAAACGCTCAGCCCGATGAGCTGGGCGAACGGGTGAAAGATCTCCGAGTCCGGCGGCAACGGTTTTGGCATGGAAACCTCCTCGCCCGGCGCTCTCCGCGCGCGTGATGCCAGCCTATCACGTTCCTCGCGCGTGCCCCCCGCCCTTCCGCCGGCGCCGGGGAGGGCTTAGAATGGCCGTTGTGATTGCCGCGGGATCCGGCCTCGCCGTCGGACGGTCCCCCGAAGATGCCGCCCTCGACGGCTGCCTCCAGGCGTTGTCGCGAAGCGGCCAGGACCATGCGGACCTGGCGCTCGTCTTCACCACGCCCGACGCCTACGCCAGCGCCTCCAAGATCCTCCACGTCGTCCGGCGCGTGACCGGAGCCCGTACCGTCGTCGGGTGCAGCGGCGCGGGCGTCCTGACCGATCACCGGGAGGTGGAGGGAGAGACCGCCGTCGCCGTCCTAACCGTTCGTGGAGAACGCCTGGCCGCGACTCCGTGCCTGCTGGAGGACCAGAAACGCGCCGGCGCCGAAGCCGGGTTTGAGCTGGCGGATCAGCTCGGGGCAACCGTCGCCGAGGGCGGGTGCCTGCTGCTCCTGCCGGATGCGATCGGCCTGGACCCGCCCGCACTCCTCAGCGGGCTCCGGGAGGTGCTCGGCTTCGTCCCGGTCGTGGGCGGCGTCGCGGCCGGAATGCCCCTGTTCGAGCTGTTCAACACCGAGCCCGTCCGGGGCGGGATCGCCGGCGTCGCCGTGTCGGGCCCCAGGCCCGTCGTGGGCGTCGCCCAGGGGTGCATGCCCATCGGGGCGCCGTACGTGATCACGCGCGCCGAGGAGAACGTGATCCACGAGATCGGAAGCCGGCCCGCGGTGGAAATCCTCAAGGAGGCCATCTCCTCCCTCGAGAACCCACAGGAGCGGATCCGGCGTGCGGGAATCTTCGCGGGGCTCGCCATGGACCCCGCCAAGTCGCCCCTCGACCGCGGCGACTTCCTCGTGAGGAGCCTGGTGGGGGTGGATCAGTCGACTGGCGCGATCGCGGTTGCCGAGCCGGTCAGGGTGGGCCAGACGATCCAGTTCCAGATCCGAGACGCTCAGGCGGCGCGCGAGGACCTGCGCGCAACCCTTCGCGACCTGGCAGAGCGGCTCGGGCGCCGCCCGCCCGCGTTCGGCTGCTACTTCAACTGCGCCGGGCGTGGCCAGGGGCTCTTCGGGGTCGCCGACCACGACGTGCGCCTGATCCGAGAGCACCTCGGCGAGTTCCCGCTCGCGGGCTTCTTCGGCAACGGCGAGTTCGCGCCCGTCGGCCACCGGAACTTCTTCCACACCTACACGGGCGCGCTGGTGGTCTTCCCCTCGGATCCGGCCTGACCAGATCCCCGCGCCGCCCGTGAGCCTCCGTGTTCCCATCTTCCCCCTCCCCAACACGGTCTTCTTCCCGCACACGACCCTGCCGCTTCACATCTTCGAGCCACGCTACCGTCAGATGGTGGCGGACCGCGTGGCCGGCGACAAATGCCTCGCCGTGGTCCTGCTCAAGCCGGGCTGGGAAGCAGACTACTACGGGCGGCCCCCGGTCTGCCGCGTCGCCGGCGCCGGGGAGATCACGCAGTGGGAGAGGCTCCCGGACGGCCGCTACAACATCCTCCTGCGCGGAACCGGCCGGATCGTCATCGAGGGCGAGGTCCGGGCGGAGAAGCTCTACCGGATCGCCGCCGCGCGCTGGCTCGAGGACGCCTATCCCGCCGGGGGTGAGCGGGAGCTCGCGCCCCAGCTGGAACCCCTGCGGCTCGCCTTCGGCCAGCTCCTCAGCGGGCTCTCTCGACCGATCCCGAAGCTCCTCGACGTCCTGACCGACCGCGACAGCCCAGCCGCCGTCGTGGACCGGATCGCCGCCGCAGTGGTCGGCGAGGCGGAGCTGCGGCAGCGTCTCCTCGAGGAGCCGAACGTCGAGGCGCGGATCGGCGAGGTAACGCGCTACCTGAGGACGCTCCTCGCCGCGCGCGGGGAGCGCGACCCGCGCTGGCAGGCGAAGTGGAACTGACTCGCGCGGCTCCGCCTTCGAGGTGCCCTCGAATCAGGTCCGCGTCGTCTCCCCGTGAAGCCACCGGACGGCGTCCCGGCACGCCGCCGCGAGATCCTCCAGCGTCCCCTGAAAGAAGTGATCGGTGTCGAGCAGTCGCACCCAGGGCGGGGCGAGCAGGGCGGTGATGAGCCTCTCGAGCCGATCGGGATCGCAGAAGTCGTCCCGGCTCCCTGCGATCACGGCGATCCGGCAGGAGGCCGTGCGCAGGAACGCGAAGTCGTAGCGGTTCAGGGGCGGGGCGATCGCCAGGTAACCGGAGACCCGCGGGTCGGTGGCTGCCAGCCGGCCGCCGACCATGCTGCCGAAGGAGTACCCCGCCACCACCTGCGTCGAGGGAATGCCGCCCAGCGCCTCCTGGAGGAAGTCGAGGGCCCCCGCGACGTCGGCGACCTCCGCCCGCCCTTCGTCGTGCGAGCCTTCGCTCCCGCCCACGCCCCGAAAGTTGAACGCGAGGGTCGTGTACCCGGCGTCCTGAAAGGCCTGCTCCGCCGTCATGATCACGGGCGTGAGCATCGACCCGCCGTAGAGCGGATGCGGGTGACAGAGCACCACGGCGCGGTCGCGCTCCGCCGGCGTCAGGCGCCCCTCGAGCTGCACGGCGTCCGAGGCGGGGAAGCGAACGAGCCGCGCGTTCCGCGACAGCCGGATCCGCATTCTAGAACCTGAAGGACTGGGAACACCTGCTCGAAGACAGCCTTGTCGCCGCCCACCATGATGGAGAGCGTCCTTCGATGGCGCCTTTCTCCCCTCCCGAGACGGGAGCGTCCAGCATCCGGACACCCTTCGCGTCAAGCGCCCGGGCGATCCGTTGAGAGGCAAGCGACGAGATGGTGGACATGTCGATAAAGATGAGGCCGGGGTGAGCGCCCTCGATGATCCCATTCGGCCCGAGGGCCACCGGTTCGACATCGGGGGAGTCGGGGAGCATCGTGATCAGGCATTCTACCTGCTTGGCGACGGCCCTGGGCGAGGTCGCGGCCCGCACGCCTTCGGCGATCAACGCCTGGACCGGCCCCTGGCTCCGGTTGTGCACGATGAGCTCGAAGCCGGCCTTCAGGAGGTTCCGCGCCATCGGACGCCCCATGATCCCGAGCCCGATGAACCCGACCCGTCTCACCATGGCGATTCCCTCACGACAGGCACAACGGCTCAACCAGAAAAACGCTCGCGGCGCGGGATGGTAGCCTTGAGTAACACACTCCCGATGCGAGGTCAACGCTGTCCCGGGACCTTCCCTTGACAGTGTGCGGGTGACATGTTACGAGTCCCACATCGTGCGCCCGTGACCGCAGACCCTTCCGAACTCGCGCAAAGGAGGTCCCGACGCCTGATGGAGTTGACCCGCGAAGAGGAGCGGATGCTAAACGGGGACTGCGGTGAGCCGTGCCGATGGGCCCTGAGCCTCCAGGTGGAGACCGGGAAGTTCTTCGGGGCGACCCGGATGCTTTCCGTCCGCTCGGCGCACATGATGGCCGACATCGAGATTCTCGGCCCCTCCGGGGTCGCCTTCCTGGAGCGGCTCATGGAGCAGGGAGCCCGAGCGCGCGTCCTGGCCACCCTGAACCCTGGCTCGGTGGACTTCGCGGCGGCCGAGCGGCTCCGCCAGGACCCTGCGATGGTGGAGTTCGAGCGCAAGGTGATCGCGCTCTGCCGGAAGATGGGATTCATCGCGCTTGGCAGCTGCGTACTCTACCAAACGGCCTACCAGCCGCACCGAGGGGAGCATTTGGCCTGGGGCGATACCGGGACGGTGATCTGGGCGAACTCGGTAATCGGCGCTCGGAGCAACTTCGAGAGCGGGCCGGCCGCACTGGCGGCGGCCCTCACCGGACGCGTTCCCGACTACGGCTTTCACCGGGACGAATGCCGGGCCGGCACAGTGCTGGTGGACGTCACGACCGAGCTAGCGGATCTTGCCGACTGGGGGGCCCTTGGCGCGCTGATCGGGCGGCAGTTGACGGACTACTGGGCGGTGCCCGTCATCTCCGTTTTGAACCGGTCCCCCCTGCCGGACGAGCTGAAGCATTTCGGGGCGGCGCTCGCGGCCTGGGGATCGATCGCCATGTTCCACATGCCACCCATCACCACAGAGGCGCGCACCGTGGCCGAAGCCTTCGGCGGGCGAACGCCCGAGCGGACGATCCGGGTCGGCGCGGAGGAGATCGATGGAGTATATCGCTGGTACGTCCCGGATCGCCGCGAGGTGGATCTGGTAGTCTTCTCGGCCCCGCAACTTTCCGTCTTCGAGCTTCGCATGCTGGCGGAGCTGCTCGATGGACGCACGGTGCACGAGAACACGCGCCTGATCGTGACCACCGACGCCATGGCGCGTGCGGCGGGCGAGCGGCTGGGTTACGTTGACGCCATCGAGCGGGCCGGCGGGCTGGTGCTCGACGGCACGTGTTTCTACCACATGGCTATCGGCGACATGCGGAGAACGTTCGGCTGGCGGAGCGTGCTCACCAACTCCGCCAAGCTCGCGAACATCGTCCCGAGCTACCAGTACCAGCCGATCCTGCGCCGCACGGCGACCTGCATCGAGGCAGCCGTCCAGGGGCGATTGGCGGAATGAAGGGTGAACGACGGGTCATCGTTCTCCGCGGCCACCCCGGTCCCGGCCGGGCAGTAGCAGGCCGCGCGCTAGTCTCGACGGAGGCTTTCGGCGTCCGTTACGACCTCGATCGGGAAACCGGCATCATCTCCCGCGCCGGGCACGCGATCTACGGGCAGAGCCTAGCGGGCAAGATCCTCGTGTTCTCGGGCGTCAAGGGTGGCATGGCCGCGGGATGGGCGCTGGCGGACTTGGCCCACCGCGGCCTCGCCCCGCTCGCCCTGATCTTCCGGCGGAGCAACCCTGTCATGGTGCAGGGGGCCATCTTCGCCGGCATCCCCATCCTGGACGGACTCGAGCCGGATCCGGTGGCAACCGTCGTGACCGGCGATTACGTCGAGCTGGATCCAGCCACCGGAACCGTGACCGTGTACAAAGAGTCCGAGACGTAGAGAGGAGGAAGCGCGATGCGACAGCGCGGGGTTCGAGCTTCGATAAATCTCGTGGCGGTATGGACCCTCCTCTTCGCCTCCGTTGCCCAGGCCTATCCCGAAAAGCCGGTCTCCCTGATCGTGCCGTTCGGGGCGGGCGGCCTCCCCGATCAGGTCGCTCGGAACCTAGTCGAGGCAACCAAGCCGTACTTCCCGAAGCCGCTCCTCGTCGTCAACCGCCCGGGTGGGGCTGGGACCGTAGGCGGGGCTGAGGTCGTCCAGGCCAAGCCGGACGGCTACACCATCGGGATCACCACCAAAGGCCCGATGCTGGTCCAGCCGCACATCAGCAACCTGCCGTACAAGGGACCAGCAGATTTCCTGCCCGTGATCAAGCTGATCAATCCGCCGCTGGTGTGGGCCGTGCGCGCGGAGGCGCCCTGGAGAACGATGAAGGGGGTGCTGGAGTACGCCAAGGCCAATCCCGGGAAGATCCGGGTGGCCCATCCGGGCGCCGGCTCGCTCCAGCACCTGACGCTTGAGACACTGAAGGAAAAGGCCGGAGTGGATATGACGCCTGTGCCGTTCGGCGGCGGGGGTGGGGAGATGACCGCTGCGGTGCTGGGAGGTCATGTCGAGGCCACGGTGATCCCGCCTGTCGTGATTCTCGGTCATGTGCAGGCGGGCAAGATGCGGATTCTGGCGACCTTCGAGGAGAAACGGAATCCTCTCTTCCCGGATGTTCCGGCGGTGCGGGAGCTCGGGTACGATGTCACCGGTGGCAACCCGCTCTTCGTGTTTGCGCCCAAAGGAACGCCCGATCACGTCGTGCAGACCATTCACGACACCTTCAAGAAGGCGATCGAGAGCGAATCCTTCAAGAAGTTCGCCCAGAGCAAAAGCCTAGTGATCGACTATAAAGGCCACGCGGAGCTGAAGCAGGAGCTGGAAGGTGACCACGCCCTTGATGTTCATGCTCGTCGGCACATACAGCGTGAACAACAGCCTGCTCGACCTAGTCGTGCTCGTGGTCATGGGGGTCGTCGGGTATGTGCTGCGGAAACTCGAGTTCGACGTGGCGCCGATGATCCTGGCGCTGGTCCTCGGGCCGATGCTCGAGAAGACCTTCCAGCAGAGCCTCTTCATGAGCCGGGGCGACCTCTTCGTGTTCGTTCAGCGCCCGATCAGCGCCGTGCTGCTCCTGCTCCTCTTCGCGATGCTCCTCGCGCCGTTCGTGGCCTGGCGCCGCGCGCTCCGGCGCCCGTTCGCGCTGGCCGGTCCAACGCGCTGAGCCTGACCACACCCCACCCTGCGGCGCCGGAAGGCCCTTGACAACTGCGGCAATCCTACGGTACGGCTGACCTGATCTTTTGCGTGACCGCCCCCCATCGTCCTCAATCAGCGGGGGTTGACGCACTCGGCCAGGTATTCCGTCGCCTTCCGGTGGTGGAAGGCGTATTCGAGGAACATTCCGCCCGGAAACGGGTCGACCGCGTAGGCCTGGTACGCGGCGACCTTCCTGGTCAGGAAGTCGTGGCTCACGAGACCGGAGATGCCGACTGCGACCTTGGCCAGATCGGTGAACTCGTGCGCCTCCTCCATGAGGTCCTCCACCGCCCGCAGCTCCAGCCCCCAGTCGATCATCACCGTGAGGGATCTCGCGCGCGGCTTCGGCGGGCGGTCCGGAATCGGGATCGATGCGAAGGCCCGGCTCATGGCACTCTCCTTCCGGCGCGCAGCGGGCTCAGTCGGTGCGCGCTTCCAGCTCCTCCCGGAGCGCCTTGTCGATCTCCTCTTGGATGTTGGTCACGATGGTGCGCGCCAGCGCGACGAGCTGCGGGTCGAACGGGTCGCGGGGCCGCGGGACGTCCACGCGCACGATCTCCTTCACCGTGCCCGGCCGCGCCGTCAGCAGGACAATGCGGTCGCCGAGCAGCACCGCCTCGGTGATGTCGTGGGTGACGAACACAATCGTCTTCGTCCTGAGCTCCGTCTCCTGCCACAGCGCGATCAGCTCTTGCTGCATCTGCCGGCGGGTCTGCGCGTCGAGGGAGCCGAACGGCTCGTCCATCAGGTACACGTCGGGCTCGATGGCGAGGGTGCGCGCGAGCGACACCCGCTGCTGCATGCCGCCTGACAGCTCGCGGGGGTAATGATCCTTGAAGGCGACGAGCCGTACCATCCGCAGCTTCTCCAGCGCGGTCCGGTTCTGCTCCATCTGCGGGAGCCCCTTGAGGCGCAGGCCGAACTTCACGTTCTCGAGCGCGGTCAGCCACGGGAAGAGGTTGAAGCGCTGGAAGATGAAGCCGCGGCTCGTGTCGGGGCCGAGGATCGGCTGGCCGCGATACTCGATCGTACCGCCAGTCGGAAACTCGAGCCCCGCCATGATCTGCAGGAGCGTGGTCTTCCCGCAGCCGGACGGGCCGAGCAGGCAGACGAACTCGCCCTCCGCGATCTCGAGCGCGACCTCGCGCAGGGCCTCGGTCTCGTGGAGGCGGCCGTTCCGCTCCCGGACGAACGTCTTGTCGAGCTTGCGGATGGTGAAGACCGACCGCATCACTCGAGCCAGCCCCCGAGCACCCTGCGCTCCACGCGCCGGTACACGCCTTCCTCGAACGCGATCATGGCCGCGGCGAAGAACACCAGCACGACGAAGACGTCCTCCGTCCGGAGGGCGATCGCGTTGTAGTTGAGCCAGTAGCCGAGCCCCTGGGTGGCGCCGATCATCTCGGCGGCGGCCAGGACGCGCCAGCCGTAGCCGAAGCCCATGTGGAGCCCGTTCATGACGTGCGGCAGCGCGCCCGGGAACGTGACGTAGCGGAAGAGGTGCCACTGCCTCCTGGCGCCCAGCGTCCGCGCCGCCTTCATGAGCTCGGGATCCACGCTCCGAAACCCCTCGTACGTCGTCAGGACGATGACGGGGAGGACCGTGATGATGATCACGGTGATGATCGCGGTCTCGCCCAGGCCGAACCAGATGATCACGACGCCGAGCCACGCGATGCCGGGGATCGGCTGGACCATCCGGATCAGGTAATCGACCTGGCTTCGGAAGAAGTGTGAGAACGCCATGAAAAAGCCGACGGCGAGCCCGACGATGGCGGCGAGACCGAAGCCGACGAAGACCCGGAGCATGCTCATGACCAGGTGAATCAGGATCTCGCCGCTCACGACGCTCCGATAGAAGGTCTGCGCGACGAGGAAGGGGGAGGGCAGGATGTAATCGGGAACTCCCCGGCTCAGGATGTGCCAGATGACCAGGATCCCGAGAATCGGAAGAAACTTACGCAGACCGCGGAGCCGCCCCGCGGGCGTAGTGCGAACGGTCGCCAGCCGCCGCTCGACTGCCGCGTCGACTTTCACGGCCGCTGCCCCCCTACTTCCACTCGAAGAAAAGCCGCTCGGGCGTCAACTTCTCCTTTATGTACCCGAAGCGGTGCATGTAATCCATGATCTTCATCATGCTCTCTCGTTCCGCATGAGTCAGGACCGTCGGGTTCGGGTTGAAGACGACCATCCCGCTTTTCACCGCCGGGCGCGCCCATTCCTCCCGCATCCGCTCGTACTTCACCAGCAGGCGCACCTGCTCCTCCTCGTCGTGCTGGACCTTGCGGACCGCCTCGGCCAGAACCTGCTGGATTTTCTTCACCGCTTCGGCTTGCTCCTGGAGGAACTTTTCCTTCACGAGCAACCCGTGCCAGACCGCGGGAACGGGCGTGTTGAAGATCCGCCGCCATTCCGCGTTCACGTCGACCAGGATCCGGGCCTTCGGGTTCTCGATGACCATAGCCTGGGCGTTTGGAGGCCACGTGATCGCGGCGTCCACCTCACCCAGCTTGCCTGCCTTCAGCATCTCCGGCCCCGTCATGGGCCGCACCTGGGCATCCTTGTGGGGATCGAGGCCGAGCTCGTAGAGGACGATGCGCCCGATGACTTCGCTGGCACTCCCCGGGCCCGAGATGGCGACCCGTTTGCCCTTGAGGTCCTTCACCTCCTTTATCGCCGGATCAAACGTCACCACCGCCACGCTCCCGTAGGCGAAGAAGGCGAGCACCTTGGCGGGCACGCCGCGGCCGATCGTGACGCCCATCGGCCCCGGGCCCGTGAAGGCGATGTCGGCGTCGCCCGCGGTGAAGATCCGGATGACCTCTTTGCCCACGGTGACGATGATGGGCTTGACCGTGAGTCCGGCCTTCTCGAATAGCTTGTGATCCACCACGTAGTAGAACGGCGTCACGCTGACGCCGGATGGCGCCACGATGGTGATCTCCTTCGCCCCTGCGGGACCCACCAGCCCCATCAGAAGACCCGCGGCCAAGAGAAGAACAAGAAGGAGGAAGATAGGTACGCCTCGCTGTGTGTTCGTCATCGCGTGTCCTCCTGACACAAGCGTTTCCTGGAACCGCTCCCGGCGATGCGCGGCTTAAGCCGGGCGCCGCCGGTCACCGGAGCTGCACATAATAGCGGAACTTGACCGACGCTCTTCCTGAACTCGATCAGCGTGTTGTGAAACGTATAGGCGATGCGTTCGATGAGAATTACGGGACCGCCCGGCCGAAGCCCGAGCAGCTTCGCCTCCTGCGGCGTGGCAACGCTCGGTTCCAGGTACTCGTCGGCGCGAAGGATGTGGAAGCCGAATTTCTCCGCGAGGACGTCGAAGAGCAACCGGTCCTTCAGGTCGGCCGGGGCCAGGTCTTTGAAGTGATCCAGCGGTAAATACGAGGTTTGGACGATGATCGGCTCGTCGTCGATCAACCGGAGCCGCCTGAGGATGACGACCCGCTCGCCCGGTCCCAGGTTTAAGATCCGCGCCACCTTGGGCGGAGCCATCCCCGTCCGCTGGCTCAGGAGCTTGGCCGCGGGGACGATGACCTCGGACGAATACCCCGTCGTGAATCGAAAGAAGCGGGAGGTGGCGCTCCGCGCGAAGTCGATCTTGAGAACGTAGGTGCCGGCGCCGGGCTTGCGGGAGAGGTACCCGCCCCGAACCAGATCGGATAACGCACGCCGGAGCGTCCCCCGGCTGATCCCGTATTTAGCGCAGATCTCCGATTCGGGAGGGAGGAAATCACCCGGCTTCAGCGCTCCGGTGTGGATCTGTCGCAGCAGATCCTCTTTGACCCGGAAGTACAACGGCCCGAAACGGGGCGGGGGATCGGAGAGGCGTCCCTCGCCGTGCCGGATCGGATCAGTACGCGCGGATCTGAGCACCCTTCCCTCGGGGTCTGACGAGCCCCGAACGGTCCCGGCGGTTGGAGGCTTGTTCGTGAAAAAGTAGCTCTTCTATACTTTTACGGGACTGGCTTGTCAAGCCCCCATCTGCCCGACCCCGGCCAGCGTCCGGCGCGGGGTCACGCCAGAAAATGTCCGGAGCACGTGGC
Organism: Candidatus Rokuibacteriota bacterium; assembly: GCA_016209385.1. Classification (NCBI taxonomy): domain Bacteria; phylum Candidatus Rokuibacteriota; species Candidatus Rokuibacteriota bacterium. Next base: position 2,504 of record JACQWB010000020.1, on the reverse strand, counting down.
GAAGCCGATGGAAACCTCGCAGAGACAGAGGAGGCGCGAATGGCCCAAGTATTCGTCCTCGGCGCAGGCACCCCCACACCTACCCCGGCGCGGTTCGGTTCGGCCTTCGCCGTCGAGGTCGGCGGCGAGTATCTCATGTTCGACTGCGGGCCCGCGGCCACCTACAAGCTCGTCAAGGCTGGGATTTTCCCGACTAAAGTGGACTACCTCTTCTTCACCCACCACCACTTCGACCACGACGTGGACTACCCGTGCTTTCTGCTCTGCCGCTGGGACCAGTCGGTCGGCAGAGAGAACATGCTCCAGGTCTTCGGCCCAACCCTTACCCAGACCATCACCGAGCGCATCCTGGGCGAGAACGGCGCCTTCGTCCACGACTGGAAGGCCCGCGTGAACCACCCGACCAGCCAGCGCGTGCACGTGAACCGGGGCGGGACCCTGCCCCGGAAGCCACCCTCGGTTCTGGCAAAAGATGTGGGCCCGGGGGTGGTGCATCAGGAACGAGAGTGGCGGGTGACGGCCGCTCCCGCGGAGCACGTCCAGCCGTGGCTCGACTCCCTCGCCTACCGGCTGGATACAGCCGACGGGAGCATCGTGTTCACCGGCGACACGCAGCCATGCCAGAGCGTGGTGGACCTGGCCCGCGGTGCCGACATGATGCTCTGCATGTGCTGGGACGACCAGGAACAGATGATCGTCATGGGCGAAGCGCCGGGGCAGTGCGGCACCACCGGCGCCGCAGAGATGGCCCGGGAGGCCGGCGTTAAGCGGCTGGTGCTCGTGCACATCGGCCCGCATCTGTCCGCGCACGGGCCGATGGAGAAGGGGATAGGCGATGTGCGAAAAGTCTACGACGGCGAGATCATCTTCGCCGAGGAGCTCATGCCGGTTCGGCTGCGGGCCTAGCTAGGAGGCCAAGCCGGACTGGAGCACGTAGAGCCCCCACCCGATGAGGACGAGCCCCGTCGCGCGCGAGAGCCAGGGGCCCCGCGCGACGGCCTTTTCGAGCAGGATGAACCCGGCCAGCGCGGCCACCCAGAGGAGGTTCATGACGCCCCCCACGAAGAGGAGCCCCATCAGCGCCCAGCAGCAGCCGACGCAGTAGGCGCCGTGGTGAAGCCCCATGCCGAGCGCGCCCCACCGCCCCTCCCGCCACCGGGCGAGGAGGAACCCGAGGGGCGACTGGCACTGGACCAGGCAGGCGGCCTTCAGCGGCGTGAACTGGTAGAGTCCGGCGAGGAGGAGGAACGCCGCGCTCAGCAAGAGACTCGTCGCCGCCAGGTGAGGCGAGAGCAGGAGGAGCCCCTGGAGCGCCCACTGGAGCGCGGCGGCGAGCAGGCTCCACCCGAACCAGACGACGAGGTAGCCGAACGCGAAGAGCGCCGTGAGCCGCGCGGCCTCCTTCGCAGCCTGCCCCTTCCGCTTGCGCTGGGCCCCCGAAAAGAGGAGCAGCACCGGGGCCGCCGAGGGGAGCATCATCGCCACCATCATCGTGGCCCACATGACCGCCGCCGCCCCGAGGTCCGCGAGCCTCCAGGGGAGGAGGCGCGGGGCGAGGGCGCCCATCTCCATCCCGTCGCCGCGCAGCCACAGGCCGAGCCAGGCGAACGCCGTCAGGCCGGCGAGCCCGGCCATGACGATCGCCCGGTCCCGAGCGAGGAGCCACGCGAGCACGGCTCAGGAGCCCTGCCAGTTGAACGGGGCGAAGTGACCGTTGTTCTGCCCGCTGGCGTCGTCCCAATTCAGGCCGAACGCGTGCAGGTGGCTCCGCGCCGAGCGCGCGAGGGCCAGGCGGGAGTTGGCGGGGTGGAGGGTATTGTCGATGTAGAGCGGCTCGCCGGGCCTGGCCGGGCTCGCCACCCCTTCCACGGCCTGGTCCAGTACACCCGGGATCGAGACCGACCGTTGCATGCCGTTCTTCTCATAGCGAATCGGCCTGGCCTCCACCCCGAGGAAGGCGCCGATGAGCGGGGCGAGGGCCGCCATGGGCCCGCCGGCCTGGCCGCTCACGACCGCCGTCAGCGCCTGCTGCTGCTCGGGCTTCGCCCGCTCGTCGGTGATCAAGCCGACGGACCAGTTGCCGTCCGCCATGACGCCCGGGCTGCGCCCCAGGACAGCGAAGCTGAGGCCGTCGAGGGCCAGGTCCCCGTAGCGCCCCCGGTCCACATGGAACACGAAGGCGAAGTAGCACTCGCCCTTCGTGGGCCGACCGGCCAGGTTGGTCGGCACGCAGGGGCAGAGGTACGTGCAACTGCAGGTCTCAAAGTAGTCGCCGCTGAGCTGCCACGAGGGGTTCGCCATGGGTTGCCTCCTCGGATGATGGGCCGGTGAAAGGCAGATGCGCCGCGCGCAGTATAGCGCCGCCTCGGCGTCAGGGACAAGGCGGCGGAAACCCCTTCTTCGACCGTCTCGCGAGCGGCCTCACCGGTTCGAGCGCGGGCTTCGCCCGCGCAACCAACTCGGGCCTCGCCTCGTGGCTCTCCTCGCCTGCGGCTCGTCGGGAG
>JACQWB010000019.1 GCA_016209385.1 Candidatus Rokuibacteriota bacterium | reverse complement strand
CCGTCTCCACCACGCGCTTCAGCGGGGAGAACGGCCACGTCAGAAAACTCCACGCCCACCGGGTCGAGATGGTGCGGGACGGCGGCAGGCTCGACTTCCGGCCGGTCCCCGGCACCGAGTTCGAGATGGAGGTGGACCTGGTCCTCCTCGCGATGGGGTTCCTGGGTCCCGAACGCGGCGGGATGCTGAATCAGCTCGGCGTGAAGCTGACCGATCGCGGGAACGTCTGGCGGGACGAGAACTGGATGACGAGCGTTCCGGGGGTCTTTACCGCGGGAGACATGCAGCGGGGCCAGTCCCTGATCGTCTGGGCCATCGCCGAGGGGCGGAGCGCGGCCCGCGGCACCGACCTCTACGTGATGGGCCACTCCGACCTGCCGGCCCCGCTTTAGATAACCCGGAGGGGGCCTCGACGGCCCCCTTCCGGACCTCCCCCAGAAAAAGATTGCGCGGGCCAAGCTCGCGCTCGAACGTCGAAAGGGGGCGCTGCCCCCCTCCGAGACCTCTCCCCGAGAAACAGGTTGCGCCGGCCGGGTACCCACCCCGAAGGGGTGGGTGGGCGCTCGAAACCCGCGGCGTAAGCCACACAGCGGAAACAAAGCTTGACCCCGCCGGTCCGCATCCCGCCGGGCCTCGGAGATTCGGGCCCGGACCACTGGCGACGTTCTCGACGCTGTACATCTTGATCTCCCAGGTGAGCGCGCGGCTTAGACCCTCGGGGAGCTGACCGCCCTGCCTTCGGTCTGCTCGACGCGACCGTTGTCGCGCGTTCCTGGCATAGCCGCGATCACCAGCAGCGGAAGCAGGCACTGCATTCGCAAGCGAAAAAGTATTCCGAGGTTGGCGATGGCGAGAGAAAGCACACTTGCTGTCACCACGCTGAAGACGAGAACCACGAGCCCACCGGTGCACCTCAAGCGGATAAGCCACACCGCGCCCCTCATGGTCAGCGGGAAGAGCAGATAGACGGAGATTACTTCTACCGCCGCGAAGGACCTAAAGACGCCGGTACTGCCCTCGGTCTCAAACCACTGCCAGGGGAACGGGGCAAAGAGCGTGTACGCGAGACCCCGGGGGAGGTAGGTCAGCACATCCGTCAGCCGCTCCAGCCTCACCTCCGAATCGAAAAGCGAGTGGCCCCCCGTAGACACAAATCCTCTTCGCGTTCGGTCGAGGCGGGCCAGAGAAGCCTCTCGGAGGATTCCATCCGTTTCCCTGGCAACAGTCGTGGAGGAGCCCATCGAAGGCCTCGGCCCCGTCCACCGGGCGGAGCTGGGGCGTCTGCTTCCCGAGTTCGGCGGGCCCGGACCTCACGGCCCTGCTGACGTCGAGAGCCACCTCCGACTCTTCGAAGCGGTGGCCACGTTGCTGGAGGGCTTGGCGGCCGCGCAACCGCTCGTGCTGATCCTCGAGGACCTGCACTGGGCGGACGACATGAGCCTGCGGCTCCTGGCGTTCGTGGGGCGCCGGCTGCGCACGGAACCCATCGCGCTGGTGGTGACCGTGCGTGAGGAAGAACTTGCGGATACGCATGGGCTCCGCCGGACGCTCGAAGAACTGAGCCGCGAGGACGCGCTGACGCGCCTGGCCCTCCCGCTGCTATCGCGGGCGGCCACGACCGCCCTCGTGAGGGCACTGGCGAGGGCCGGCAGCGAGGATGCCTCCGCCGAGCGGCTGGGCGAAGCGGTGTGGACCGTGAGCGAGGGGAACCCGTTCATGATTGTTGAGACCGTGCGGGCCCTCCAGGAGGGAACGCAATCTGCGGGGACGAGCGACCTGCCGCTCCCGAACCGAGTGCGAGAGGTGATCGTCGGACGTCTTGAACGGCTGAGCGCGCGGGGCCGGCACATGGTGGCGGTGGCGGCCGTGATTGGTCGGGAGTTCGAGTTCACGCTGCTGCAGCGGGCGGCGGAGGTCGACGAGCGGGAAGCCGCGGAGGGCATGGAGGAGCTGGTTCGGCGACGCCTCCTGCATTGCGTGGGCGAGCGTCTCGACTTCACCCACGACCGGATCCGGTCGGTGGTCTATGAGCAGTTCGCGCCACCGCGCCGTCAGCTGTTGCACCTGCAGGTCGCCGAAGTCCTTGAGGCGCTGTATGCCGATAGGCTCGATGCCATCGCGGCCGCCCTTGCCGCCCACTACCGCGCCGGACAGGCGTGGGGCAAGTCCGTCGAGTACCTGCTCCGCTCCGCGCGGAACGCCGCGCGGGTCTTCGCCCACGAGGAAGCGGTCGGGGCGCTCAGGGAGGCGCTCGCCCATGCTGAGCGGTTGACGGCTGAGGAGCGGGATGCGCGCGCTCTCGAGATCGTTCCCCGGCTCGCTCGCTCCCTTGCGTTCCTCGGTCGCCCGCGAGAGGTGGTGGAGCTCTTCGCGAGCTACCAAGAGCGCGTCGAACAGGCCCGTAATTCTTTCCGCGCGGGTCGCTACTATCTCTCGCAGAGCAACACGTTCAGCTACCTCGGCGACCGCGAGCGGACGGCCTGGAGCGCGCGGCGGGCTATGGAGGAGGCGAGCCGGTGCGGGGACACCCCGACGATGGGCCAGGCGTTCTATGTACTGGCGCTGGAGGGATTCCGGTCAGGCCAGTTCCGCGAGGGCCTCGAGTACGGACGCCGGGCGATCAGCCTCCTTGAGGGCACGGAGAAGCGCATGTGGCTGGGCCACGTCCACTGGGTGGTGGGCGGCAACCATCTCCTGATCGGCGAGCTGGACCGAGCCCGCGAGGCATTCGGGCGATGCGCGGCAATCGGGGAAGCCATCGGGGACCAACAGCTCGAGACACTGGGGACTTGGAGTATCGGGGTCGCCCGGGCGATGCAGGGAGAGTGGGACGCCGGCATCCAGCTGTGCGGGCAGGCCATGGCGCGCTCGCCGGACCCCGTGAACAGTGCCCTCGCCCTCGGGTGGCAGGGCTTTGCGTACCTGGAAAAAGGGGACGCGACGGAGGCGATCCCGCGGCTCAGGCCGTCGATTCAGCAGCTCGTTCGAGTGGGGCACAGCCAGGGTCAGGGCTGGATGACAATCTTTCTGAGCGAAGCCCTGCTGCTGAGCGGCCGGCCGGAGGAGGCGCAACTCTTCGCCATCCGTGCGCTCGAACTGACCCGAAGCAGACAGTATCGATGCGGCATCGGCGTCGCGCAGCGAGCGCTCGGTCGAATCGCCCGGGCTCGGGGTGCCCTTCCGGAGGCCGGCGCCTGCCTGGCTCAGGCGCTCGAGACCTTGCGTTCGATCGACGCGCGCTACTATGCAGGCCGGACCCACCTGGACCTGGCCTCGCTCGCCCACGCCAGGGGGGAACGCGGGGCGGTTCGAACACACTTAAACGAAGCCTACGGCCTGTTCGCGGCCTTGGAGATTCCCCGCTACGTCGAGCAAACCCAACAGCTCGCTGCCGACCTCCGGATGCCCCTCTCCTGGGCAGAGACGCCGCCCTGATCCTCGACGAGGCGGGCAGGGTGACCCGGGTTCTCAGGACATGCCGGCCTTGGCACCCAGCGGTTTCAGAACATCCCGAAGCACGTGAGAGGCGCGGAAGATCTCCACCCCAAGGAGACCGCCCTCGGCATCGAATTCAAGTGTGACACCAGCCGCGACCTCGACCGCTTCGGCCTCCTCCCCTTCCCGGGCCAGGTACAGGATATCCTGGACTTGGTCATACTGAACCTCGAAGCTCATCGGGGATCCAACCTCCCTCCTGCGCGCCGCCGAGCCTTCTCGCTCTCCCGCAAGGGGTGGAACGTGATCAGCACCACTCTCCTTCCGGTGCCTCATCGTACACGACAATCACATCGCGCTCACGACCCGCGATCAGGCGGCGAATCGGCCGCGATGAGATAGCCCGTGGCCGCATCCCGAAAGTGCTCAGTGGCTTCCCGGTAGAAAGCCCACCCGGCATGGGACTGGCTCAAGAGCACTCGGCGCCGCGCGGGCCTTCTGAACCCGCTCGGCCTCTTCCGCCAGCAGCGCCGGGAGGGGGACCGCCGGCGGTGGTGCTACGTCCTAGCTGCCGAGACGTTGGCCGACCTCCGCGCCCGGTATGGTGCCGCTGCGGAGGCGATTTTGGAGGCATGACCCATGTCCATTTCCTTCCATTTCAGGCGCTGATCCGGCATCGAGGGCTTCGTGACCCGGCTGGCGGGTACGGGTCAGGAGGCCGCCGTCAGAGGACCTTCAGTTCGGGCCAATCAAGCGCGTATCCGAGCGCCCGCTTCACCTCGCGATGGCGGGCGCCCGAAAGCGTGCCGAGGAGATCGCCGATGCGGGCCTTGGCCACGACGTGGACGTTGTCGAGGTTCCGACGGAAGGACGGGTCAACCCTTCCCGACGCCCGAGCGCGATCTCCTGCGGAATCCCCGCACGGTGGTCGTGATTTCCGCCACAATGACCTTGGCGAGGTACGCGTACGCCGGAGTCCGCGTGAGTAGCAGGACGGGGCGTTGCCCGATCGGCGGGGGCAGACTCGCCCACCGGATCTCGTACTGCTTCAACGCTGTCGCCAGGTGCGGCGGCGCGGGCGCGGTTCCCAGACACCGGGATCAACGTAAGCGTCCTCCGCCGAGTCGGGCTGACGACGGTACGCCGCCTCCGTGGCCAGCCCCTCGATCTCCCACAGCGCTCGACGGATCGCGGCGCGAATGAACTCCGAGCGGCGTCGCGAGCGACTTGGTGCGACCTTCTCGAGTTGCGCCGCAGTGTCCGGGTCCAGCTCGATCAGTAATGGTTTCATATAGAACAATATATAGAAGCAGCTCGCATCTGGCCAGCGTCGGGTGCTTCGGGGTCGGCTTCGTCCACCTTCGAGCACCTCGCCATGGCGATCGACGCGTTTCGCTCGACCGGCATGACGTCCTGGCTGGCGCGGGCCGGCCTCGCGTGTGGGAGCCCGGGCTAAGGTTTCGCGGTCGCTGGGAGCTCGAACGCCCCCACGGCCGCCGCGGCGGCCGCCATGCGGCGGTCGAAGGTGACCAGAACGCGCGCGCCCGCGATCGAGGCCAGCGCAAGGTGCAGCGCGTCGGCAGCGCGAAGCACCAGCCGGGCGCCGAGGACCAGGAGCAACCGCTCGGCCTCGCGATGCATGGCCGCGCTGACTTCGGCCCGTTGAAACTCGCCAGCCTCTACATCATGAAGCATGCGCCGGTAGAGGCGGCGCGCGGCGGCCGGGCGTAACTGACCATCGCGCAGGCGTCTGGCGACTGCGGACGTCAACTCCGTGACAACCAGGTCCGAGACGATCAGGTCGCGGCGGCCGACGAGCGCGGCTTCCAGGGCCTCGCTCTCGGGCTCGCTCACGTAGATCTTGGCCAGCGCGCTGCTGTCGAGGTAGACCGGGCTAGACTCGATCCTCACGTTCGTCAGCCACGGTCTGCGAGAGCGGTGGGCCCTGCAACCGGATTCCGGCCCGGAAGCGACGATGACTGGAGAAGGGACGTGCCGACGTTCGCGGCGGCGGGACGAGCCGCGCGACCGGCCGTCCGCGGTCGGTGAGCAGCACCTCCCGGCCCCGGCGCACCTCCTCGATGAGCGCCGAGAGGTTCTGGCGTGCCTCGCGGATGCCCGCCGATCGCAT
>JACQWB010000018.1 GCA_016209385.1 Candidatus Rokuibacteriota bacterium | reverse complement strand
GGCCCCCTCCGAGGCCTCCCCCATGAATCGGTTGCGCGGGCGAAGCCCGCGCTCGAAGGGCATTACTCCGACACGCTTGTAGTCTTGAGGCTTTGGGTTGACCGGCGAGGGAGGGGCGATGAGGGAGCTGACGGCGCGGCAGCGTGAGATCCTGGCCTTCATCCGGACCTTCACGCAGCGGCACAGTGTGCCGCCGACGGTGCGAGAGATCGGCGAGCGCTTCCGCATCACGCCGCGGGCCGCCTTCGATCACCTCCGGGCCTTGGAGCGAAAGGGAGCGCTCCAGCGGCGAGTCGCGGCCCGGCGGACTTCACGGGCGCTCACCCTTCCCGACCGCGCGTCCGCGGTGCGCGAGGTCCCCATTCTGGGTCGGATCGCGGCGGGCGTGCCGCTCCTGGCCGAGGAGAATCGCGAGGGGACGCTCCCCCTCCTGGCCGACTGGCTCGCGGGGAAGGGCAGGGAGCTCTTTGCCCTCCGCGTTCGCGGAGAGAGCATGGTGAACGCCCACATTCTCGACGGCGACTTGGTCCTGGTGCGACGCCAGGAGACCGCCGAGCCCGGGGAGATCGTGGTGGCCCTCCTGGACAACGAGGCGACGGTCAAGCGGTTCGGCCGGGAAGGGGACGCGATCGTGCTCAAGCCCGAGCACCCCACCATGGCGCCGATCCTCATCAAGCCGGGCCAGCGGGATGTGAAGATCCTGGGGAAGGTGATCGGCCTGCTCCGAGGATTTTAGGAAAGGATAGCCATCATGAGGTCGATCGCGATAAAGCACTCCGATGTTCGGCGTTGCAGGAAATTTGGGACCGGCGTCTTCCAAAGGCTCGGGAGCTGTCGCGTTGCGGGCGCGCGCGTTGCGCAGCGGCCTTCGCGCGCTTTTTTCTTGGCTCGGACCACTCATCACATGAGGAGTCCCGCGCTGGCGCACGACCTCTTCGCCCTCGGCGCGATGCTGCTCGGCATCGCCACCTGGGGCACGCTCCTCGTGCTGCTCGCGGGATGAAAACACTGTCGGCCCTTCTGAGCTGAATCGCTTGAGCCCGGACGCTTGAGCCCACACTTGAGCCCGGACGGTTGACAGGCTCGTGCGGCAACGATAGCCTACCCGCATTCTCCATGCCGAAAACGGACGCAATATTACCTTCAGAGTCGCTACCCTCCTGAGATACAGAGCCTGGCGAAGAAAGTCAGCCGGTCAATGGCGGCGGCTCACCTGGAGCATACGGAGGCCCTGTGGAAAAGACTAAAGCGGCCCCTCGCGCAGAAGAGCTAGTCAGACGGACGATCGAGCACCTTTGCCTGAAAGTTCGCGTAGATCAGGCGATCCTGTTCGGCTCCTACGCCCGGGGGGAAGCTCACCAGTGGAGCGATGTGGACCTGGCCGTCATCTCCCCAGACTTTGTCCGGATGAGGCATGCGAAGCTGGTGGACCTGCTGGTTGAGGTATCGCTCGCGGTCGACCCGTCGGTCGAGGTTCGTCCCTACACACCCCGGGATCTTAAGGAAGCACGGCCCACGAACTTCCGCGGCCACATCCTCGCCGAGGGCAAGGTGGTCTACAGAGGCGGCAAGTTCTTGCTGTAAGGGATGTCGGTGGAGACTAGCCGCGGGATCGGGTTCGCTCGAAGATCTTCGCCTCGATGAAGAGGTCGAGGAGAACCGGGTCGATGAGCCCCGCCTTCCGCTCGTAGTTGAGGATGTCGAGCGCCCGCTCAACGGGGACGGCCTTCTTGTAGGGCCGGTCGGCAGCGGTCAGCGCATCGTAGATGTCCGAGATCGTCATCATCTTGGACGGCAGCGGGATCGCGTCGGCCTTGATGCCGTAGGGATACCCGGAGCCGTTCAGCTTTTCGTGGTGGGAGCGGGCGATCTCGGGGACGCGCTTGAACTCCTTGGTCCAGGGGATCTGGGCCAGGAACTGGAAGGTGTGGACGACGTGGGACTCGATCTGCCTGCGCTCCTCCTCGGTCAGGCTGCCCTTGGGGATGGACAGGATCCGGACCTCCTGGGGGGTGACCACGCTCAGCGCGCGTCCCACGTGGTCCTCGAAGCCCTTGAGCGCGAGCTGCTGGACCGCCGAGGCGAAGTCTTCCGGCATCACGCTCGGCTCGTTCGCGGTCAGGACGGTCCGGAGGTAGCCGTCCAGCTCTTCCAGGAACCCGGCCAGCTCGGCGTCGTAGGCGCGGAACTGGTCGAGGAACTGCTCCCGTCCCTTGTCCAGGAGGTACTCGATCTTCTTCTGGCCGTACCTGAGCTCGATCCCCCGCCTGATGATCTCGACGCGCTGCTTGATCACCTCGAGATGGCCCGGCAGGAGCTTCTTGGCCTTGACGAGGACCTCCTCCCTGACTCCCACCTTGCCGAAGTCGTGGAGGAGCGAGGCGTAGCGGATCTCCTTCATCTCGTCGGGCGTGAACCGCACGCTCGCGTAGGGCCCGGTCTCGACCCGGTCCAGCACTTCGCCGAACCCCACGGTCAGGTCCGCCACGCGGAAGGAGTGCCCCGACGTGGTGGGATCGCGCGACTCGATGGCGACGACGGAGGCTTTGACGAAGCCTTCGAAGAGCGCCTGGATGTTCTGGTAGAGCCGGCTGTTCTCGAGGGCCACGGCCGCCTGGGACGCGAGCGAGGAGGCCAGGTCCTGGGAGCCCGGCGAGAAGGGGAGCGCGGCATGCTCGATCGCCGCCGGCGACGCAAACCGCACGGCGCGCTCGGCCTTGCAGTTGATGAGCTGCAGCACGCCGATGATCTCGTCCTTCTGGGTCTTCATTGGCACGACGAGCATGGACTTGGTGCGGTAGCCGGCCTGCTGGTCGAAGGCGCGGTTGATCTGGAAGGGTGAGCCCGGCGGCGGGAAGTAGGCGTCCTCCAGATTCAGGATCTGGCCCGTGAGCGCCACGTGCCCCGCCACGCTCTGGGAGCTGATCGGCATCGTGAACTCTCTGAACGGGACCTGGATGCTGTCGTTCTGAGCGAGCTTGAAGCGCAGACGCCGGTTTCCGGCCTCGTCCTCCTCGACCAGGTAGAGCGACCCGGCATCGCTCCGGGTGATCTCGCGGGCCTTGGTCAGGATCAGCTCCAGGAGGGCGTCGGTGTCGCGCTCGGCCGAGAGCCTGATGCCGATGTCATTCAGCTCCTGGAGCTCCGTGGTGAGCCGGGCGAGATCGGTCCGGGTCTGCTCCTGCTCCTGCCGCAGCCGGATGTGGGCGAAGGCGTTGGCCACGGTCTTGGCCAGGCTGAGCGTGGACGCCCTCCTGGTGACATAGGCGTAAATCTGGTCCGAGGGGATCGCCGGCAGGTTGTCGGGGTCGCCGACGACGATGAGCTCCAGGGTGGGGTTCGCTGCGCGGAGCGCGAGGGCGCGCGCGACGTGATTCGCGTTGGCATCCACCAGGAGCACGGCGGAAGGGCCGATGTCCGCCCGGTCGGGGGGCGTCGCACTCAGCGGAACCCGCTCATACATCTCCGGCAGCCGATCCGCGAGCCGGGCCGCGGCTGAGCCCCGGAAATAGAGAAGCCGGTCCGCCATGAACCCACCGTAGGGCGTTCAGGGACGCCGTGTCAAGAAAGGAGTACTTCAGCTCCCCAGAAGCTCGGCGAGGGCTCGAGCCAGGCGTTGGTAGTCGGCGGCGCTGTTGTAGAGCTGCGCCGAGATTCGGATCAGTCGCCTGGGCGGGCGGGGCCAGGCCATGATCGGCACCTCGATGCTGAAGCGTTCGAGCAGCGCAGCCTGGAGCGGGTCGCGGCCGGCGCGCGGCACAGGCGGCACCGACGAGCCGTCGGGGAGCGGGAGCGCGGCGAGCGAGCCGATCATCGCGTCGGGGCACGGGAGGGGCGCCCCGAGGGTCTCGCAGAGGGTCGCCCTGGCGTCGAGAGCGACGGTCCGGTTTCGCGCCATGAGGGCGGGCCAGCCGCCGGGCAGGAGCGAGCCCATGAACCGGACGGCCTCCGGCACGCAGAGGTATGGCGTCGGGTCGTCGGTGCCGGTCCAGTCGAACTCGAGGTGGAAGCGCGGGCGATCGGTGCGCGGCGAGTTGGCGCCGTGGCTGATCGCGAGCGGGCGGATCGCCGGTTGCGCGTCGCGCCGCACGTAGAGGAAGGCTGCGCCCTTGGGCGCGCAGAGCCACTTGTGGCAGGTACCCGTGTAGTACGCCGCGCCGATGGCGCGGACGTCGAGGGGCAGCATTCCCGGCGCGTGGGCCCCGTCCACGAGCGTGTCCACGCCGCGCCCGGCCAGCTCGGCCACCAGGCGCGCGATCGGAAAGATGAGCCCGGTCGGGCTGGTTACGTGGTCCAGCACCGCCAGCCGCGTCCGCGGCGTGACGTGCTGGAGCACCGCCTCGACGACCCGGTCCGGCCCGTCGATCGGGAACGGGACCGGCGCGACGACGACGCGCGCGCCGGCCCGACCGGCGGCGAACTCGATCGCGTTCCGGCACGCGTTGTAGGCGTGGTCCGTCGTCAGCAGCTCGTCGCCGGGCTCGAAGCGGAGCGAGCGCAGCACCGCGTTGGTGCCGGCGGTCGCGTTCGGGACGAAGGCGAGGTCCCGGGCGTCCGCGCCCACCAAGGCGGCCAGCTCGGCCCGCGCGGCGTCGAGCAGGCGCTCCAGCTCGCGGCCGAGGAAGCCCACGGGCTGGCGCTCGAGCCGCTCGCGCAGGCGCTGCTGGGCGTCGAGCACCGCGAGCGGACACGCGCCGTACGAGCCGTGGTTGAGGAACGCCACGTCCCGATCGAGCGCCCAGAGCCGGGCCCAGTCCACATCCGTTCTCCTGATCGGGCCTCGCCTCGTGGCGGGCCCGCCTACGGCATGGCCGACGCCCCTCGGCTCGAACTGCCATGCGCAGGCTTCGTATTGTACTGCAAAACCCGTGCGTCCCCGTGCCAGCGGCGCCCCGCCGGCGCGCGTCGCCCCATGGCCACCGTCCCCCGCGGGGGCGTACGGGCGAAACTTTTGGAGCGTCTGAAAACGTTGAGGTGCGTCTGTGATTGTCCGATCCGTTACGTTAGGCTGCCGACTCGCGAGAGGTGACGAACCCGGGGAAGGGAGCGGGCGCGTTCGAAGAGATGCCGGTCAGCGGTGACGTATGGGCAGTCTAGTTCAACCGCCAGCGCGAGGAAGGAGGCATCGTAGAAAGTGAGGGCGAGCTCACGTCCCAGACGAGCAGCGCGCTTCAGAAGAGGCGTGGCGGGCGGGGCCACCTTAAAGGGCAGAGTTTGCAGGTGCTCGATGACATCATCCAGCGCGGCGCGGCCCAACCGGGTCTTAAGAAGAAAGACATTGCCGACCTCGTACAAGAGCAGCGCCGGGACATGGACCTCGAGAGAACGGGTCTCTGCCTCCTTCAGAAGGCTGCGTGCCTCTTTGAGGAGGCCTTCGTCGCGGGTTTTGAACCACTTGATGAAGACAGAAGTGTCAACGACGATTTTCGGGGCCATACCGACTGTCGCGGTAGTAGCGAATGATGTCGGTTGAGTCCCACTGGCCGACCCAGTGCTGCTCGAGTTCCCGCAGGGGAGCTAGCGCCTTCCTCCAGGATTGCCGGCGGGCGTTCTTGCCGTCGAGCATGGTCCTCAAGGCCTCACGGATCAGCTCACTCCGTGACCGGCCCTGGACCCTTGCGGTTCGGTCTACCTTCTTCAGGAACTCGTCGGGAAGCGACACCATGACTTTGGCCAATTTCCATCCTCCTCGAGACTCAGTCTACGCTGGGCTGTTTACATCTGGCAATACTTTTTATTGCCCCGTCGCAAACGCGGCCGCGAGCGTGTTGGTGGCGGCCGGGGGTCTCGCTTTCCATGGATCTGATCGAGGCTTGCTGCGAGCAAGGTCAGCGTTATTCGCGCGGCGCAAATAGTCGCGTCACGTTCCCGGAAGAAGTAAGCCATCGCCAGACGTTGACACGCTGTTCGATCGATCGCGCGATAGAATAGGGCCGTGACGCTGGGAGAGTTCTGCGCGCTCTGTCGCGAGCTCGAAGCCACGCGGAGCCGGCTGGCCAAGACCGCGCTGGCGGCCGAGTTCCTTCGCCGCCTGACCCCGGACGAGATCGCCCCGGCGGTGGCCTTTCTCGCGGGTCGCCCGTTTCCCACGTCGGACCCGCGAGTCCTCGAGGCGAGCTGGGCCACGCTCTCCGAGCTGCTCGCCTCCCTCGGGCCCGCCCCCGCGGCGTCCAGCCTCACGCTCCTCGATGTCGCACGCGGCTTCGCCGACGTGGCCGACGCCTCGGGCCCCGGCTCGCGGCGCAGGAAGGCCGGGCGCCTGGGCGAGCTGTTCAACCGCGCGAGCGCCGAGGAGCGCGAGGTCCTCCCGAAGATTCTGCTGGGCGAGATGAGGATCGGGCTCCACGATGGCCTGATCCAGGAGGCGCTGGCCCGGGCGGCGGGGGCCGACCCCGAGCTGGTCCGCCGCGCGGCGCTCTTCCTCTCCGACCTCTCCGAGGTGGGCCGGATCGCGTTGAGCGAGGGGCCGCAGGGGCTCGAGGGCGTGGGCGTTCGCCTCTTCGTGCCGCTCCTGCCGATGCTGGCCGAGCTCTCCCAGGATTTCGCCGAGGTCTTCGAAGCCCACGGGGGGCGGACCGCCCTCGAGTTCAAGTACGACGGCGCCCGCATCCAGCTCCACAAGCTGGGCGAGCGGGTCCGGATCTGGAGCCGCCGACTCACGGAGGTCACCGCGAGCCTTCCGGAGGTCGTCGCGATCGCGCGCCGGGAGCTGCGCTCGGACTCCCTCGTCCTCGACGGCGAGGTGGTCGCGGTGGGACGGGACGGCCGTCCGCTGCCCTTTCAGGAGCTGATGCGCCGGTTCCGCCGCATCCACGACCTCGAGGCCGCGGCGCGCGAGGTTCCGGTGGCCCTCTACTTCTTCGACTGCCTGCTGGCCGATGGCCGGTCGCTCGTGGACGAGCCCTACGAGGCGCGCTGGACTCAGCTCGAGCGGGTCACCGGTGGCGCCTATCTGGCGCGCCGGACGACCCCGGCCGACGCGTCCGCCGCCGGCGCCTTCCTCGCGCAGGCGCTGGCAGCCGGCCACGAGGGGGTGATGGCGAAGGCCCTGGCGAGCCCGTACGCGCCGGGGAGCCGGGGCAAGCGCTGGTTCAAGATCAAGCCGGCCGAGACTCTCGACTGTGTCATCGTGGCCGCCGATCGGGGCTCGGGGCGCCGGCGCGGCTGGCTGTCGAACTACCACCTCGCGGTCGCCGACGGGACTGGCGGCTTCGCGCCTGTCGGGAAGACCTTCAAGGGGCTCACGGATGCGGAGTTCGCGGCCATGACGGCGCGGCTGCGGGGCCTCGAAGTGGCCGACGACGGCTACACGGTGACGGTGCGCCCCGAGGTCGTCGTCGAGGTCGCGTACAACGAGATCCAGCGGAGCCCGCAGTACCCGTCGGGGTTCGCCCTCCGCTTCGCGCGCATCGCGCGGATCCGCGAGGACAAGGGTCCCGAGCAGGCCACGACGCTGGCCGAGCTGCGCGGCCTCTACGAGCGCCAGTTCGCGGCGAAAAGCAGTTCGAGCCGAGGGGCTTCGGACGAGCCGCAGGCGTGGCAGTTCGAGCCAAGGCGCTTCGGACGAGCCGGAGGCGAGGACAGCGACGAGGCGAGACCCGAGTAAATCGCCACGAGGCGAGGCCCGAGTTGATCCTTCGATCCGCTCACTTGACCGCCCGGCACGGGTTCCGTACAATCGCGCCCGTGACTTCGCGGGTCTCGACGGGAATCGAGCGTCTGGACGCGATGCTCGGCGGCGGGTTGCTGCCCGGCACGCTCGCCGTCGTCTACGGCGCGACCGGGATCGGGAAGACGCACCTGGGCCTCACCTTCGCCCGCCACGGCGTCGCCGCCGACCGCGCCCCCGGGCTGGTCTTCGACATGAACGCCCGCGGAGATTCCCAGCAGCACCACACGTACGCGGAGCGGCTCTTCGGCTGGAAGCTCGGGCGATGGACGCACACCGTGATGCCGATGACCGACCCGTACCCGCCGGACGACGCGCTCGCCGACTGCTACCTGGACGCGTTCCCGTGGGTCGGGAAGCTCCACGACTACCAGGTCGCGACCAGCGACGGCCTCGAGTTCGACTGGAGCTGGAAGGCCACCTATAGCCGTGCCCTCTACACGGTGCGCCCCTTCTTCTACTTCCACTTCTGCGCGGGGACGCGGCGGGTGATGGTGGACGGCGTGGAGCCGATGGACGTTCCCGCCGAGTCCATCCAGTTCTTCCTCTTCGACGACCTGTACCGCAAGGTGGTCCACCGCGACTCGGAGACCCTGGGCATGGAGATCTGCATGCCGGTGTGGAAGCACCGGAGCTTCATCGATACCCATCGCTACGACCACGGGGCGCTCACCACCCTCCTCGTGGTGACCACCGAGGAGACCCGCCTGGACGACCTGATCGCGCGCAGGGTCGAGGCGGGCGACCTGGGTGCGGTGGCGAACACGATCCTCGTGATGGGGAGCGAGCGGGTCGGGAACCGCCTCGGGCGCTTCTGCTGCGTGGTCAAGCACCGCGCCAGCGCCATGTCGGACGAGATCGTCGAGTACCGGATCACCGAGCGGGGGATCGAGTTTCAGTGAGAATCCACCCGTTCAGGGGCTACCGGTATGACCCCGCGAAGGTGTCGGATCTTTCTGCCGTCGTGGCCCCGCCCTACGACCAGATCGATCCCGACATCCAGGCCACCCTCTATGCCAGGCATCCCTGGAACGTGGTGCGGATCACCTTCGGGCGCGACGAGCCGGAGGACGACGGCGAGCGGAACAAGTACCGGCGGGCGCGGGGGTATCTGGACCGGTGGATCGCCGAGCAGGTCTTTATCCGCGACCCCGAGCCCGCGCTCTACCCGTACCTCACGACGTATCGGGTCGGGGGCGAAAGCGTGACTCGCAGGGGCTTCATCGCCCTGGGCGAATTGGTCGAGTACTCGGAACGCGTCGTCCTGCCCCACGAGCTCACCCACGCCGGCCCCAAGGCCGACCGGCTTCGCCACCTGGAGGCCACCGGGGCCGACACCGGGTTGATCTTCATGCTGACGAGCGACCCGGCCGGCGAGCTCGAGCGCGCCACCGCGGCGCCGGAGACAGCGCCGCTCGCCGAGGCGTATGACCTCAAGGGAGAGTTGCACCGACTCTGGCGGGTCACCGACCGCGCCGCGATCGCGCGGGTCCAGGCCCTCATGGCTGACCGTCGTCTGATCATCGCCGACGGCCATCACCGCTACGAGACGGCGCTCGAGTACCGTCGCCGGCATCCCGGCGCCGACCAGAAGCTGATCGCGATTTTCCCTCTCGAGGCTCCCGGGCTCACGATCTACGCCAGCCATCGGCTGGTCCACAACGTGGAGGGCTTCAGCCTTGCAACGCTCCTCTCTCGGGCCGCAAGCTGGTTTGAGGTGGAGCAATGCCCCGTGCTCCCGGATTGCCCAACGGAAACCGCGGCCCTCACGTCCGCGCTCGACGCCCGGGCTCGGGCAGGATCCCACGCGATTGCGGTGGTGGCGGGAGCCGAGGGCCCGGGGTATCTGCTGACCCTCCGCCCTGACGCTGTTGACGCCATCCCGTGGCCCCAGGGGACCTCTCCCGCCTGGCGACGGCTGGCGGTGTCGGTGCTCCACGAAGGTCTGCTGAAGCCGTTTGTCGGCATCACCGAGGAGACCCTCATTCGAAAGACGCGCGTGGAGTACACCGCGGACGCCGCCGAGGCGGTGGCGCTGGTCAGGAAGGGAAGCTATCAGGCCGGGTTCTTGCTCCCGCCGACGCGTCAGGAGGAGCTTCAGGCGGTGGTGGGGGCGGGGGAGCTGCTCCCGCAGAAGTCCACCCACTTCTACCCGAAGCTCCTTGACGGCCTGCTCTTCGTTCGGCTCGGGGAGGAGGCCGGCGCCTCCACGTGATCAGCGTCGGCCTCCCGGCCCCTGACTTCGCGCTGCCCGGCGTCCATGCCGGGCGCCGCGGCGAGTTCCGCCTGAAGGACTTGAAGGACCGGTGGGTGGTGCTCTTCTTCTACCCGGCCGACTTTTCGTTCGTCTGCCCCACCGAGGTCAGGGGCTTCCACGCCCGCCACACCGCCTTCCAGCAGGAGGGAGCCGACATCCTCGGCGTGAGCGTGGACCCGCCGAGCCTCCATCTGGAGTGGGTGAAGGAACTGGGCGGAATCGCCTACCCGCTCCTCTCGGACGAGGGCCGGGAGGTCTCGCGGCTCTACCATGTCCTCGATCCCGAGACCAACCGCTGCGCCCGGGGGACCTACATCGTGGCTCCCGACGGGCGCGTGGCGTACGCCGTCCAGAGCGCGTACAACGTTGGGCGGAGCGTGGACGAGACTCTGCGGGTCCTGCAAGCCCTCCGGACCGGACGCCAGTGCCCCGCCGACTGGCATCCCGGGGATCCGGGGGAGCGGTGAGCGGTGGCCGAGGGGGAGCGCGCGCGCCAGCAGATCCGCTGGCTCAGCCAGATCCGTGAAGTCGTCTTCGGCATGCAGGACGGGCTGATCTCCTCGATGGGATTCGTCGCGGGGGTTCACAGCGCTACCGCCGACAACCGCCTCGTCCTGCTGGCCGGCATCGTCCAGATGATCGCGGGCGCCTTCTCCATGGCGGCCGGCGCATACCTCTCCACCAAGGCCGAGCAGGAGGTCGTGGAAGGGCAGGTCCGGGCCCACTACGCGCGCTACGCCGACGAACCCTACCTGGCGCAGGAGGCGTTGGTCACCACCCTCGAAGCCGAAGGCCTCCCGCGGGCCAACGCTTACCGGGTGGTCAAGCTGATCTCGGCCGAGCGCGAGACCTTCCTCAAGACCTTCGCCGAGAAGGTGCTCGGCGTGGGCGCCGCCCAGGAGCGGGTCCCGCTTTCCGCGGCCCTCCTCATGGGCGTCTCCTTCTGCCTCGGGGCGATCATCGTGCTGGCGCCCTACTTCGTCGTCGTCGGGTACCGGGCCCTTTGGACGGCGATCGGGCTCACCGCCATCGCCCTGTTCGGGATCGGCGTGGCGAAGGCCGTGCTGGCGGGCACGCGGCTCCTGGTCTCGGGACTCGAGTTCCTCCTCGTCGCGGCCGCTTCGGCGGCCGTCGGCTACCTCCTGGGGTCGCTCCTGCCACCGGGACTCGCCCCGTAACGCGCTCCGGACCCTGCAAGTTGCAGCGCTCCGTCCTGTCAGCGGATGAACTCCTCAGACTTCGGGACCGGCGCTTCCGCCGTGTCCCCGCGCTCCGCGTGCGGAGCGAGCGAGGCGCCCTGGCGTTCGTCAACGCCGTGGGGTTCTGCTCGACGTTCTACCGCTTCCCCGAAGGCGTGCCGTGTCTCTGGGAGGCAGTCGTGGGGCGGCGCGATCCCCGCTGGCCCCGCCGCTCGCACCACGATGAGGGGATCGGGCTCACCTGGGACCTGAAGGACCGGCTCCCGGCCCAAAAGGAGGTCTACTACGGCAAGGTGCTGAAAGGGCGACCGCTCCTGGTGGCGCTCGATCTCTTCCCGGCCTTCTACGCCATGATCCGCGGCCGGCAGCGGGCCCGCGACTACCGGCAGGAATACGAGGCCGGTCGCCTCTCGCTCACGGCCAGGCGAATCATGGACGCGATGATGCGGGAGCACCCGCAGTACACGCGCGGGCTCCGGGCCAGCAGCTTCATGCTCGAGCCCGGGAAGACCCGCGAGTTCGAGCGGGCCATGGCGGAGCTCCAGCAGGGGCTCTGGCTCGTCAAGACGGAGGAGCGCTACGACCCCTCCTTCTCCTACCGCTGGGATCTCCTGGAGGCGTGGCTCCCGCGGGAGGCGGCGGAGGGGCGGCAGCTGCCGCGTGTCGCCGCGGTGGAGCGCCTCGTGGAGCGCTACGTGGCCGCGGCCGTGTACACCCGCCAGGAGCTGCTGCGGCGCCTCTTCGGGCTGTCCCATGGAGAGATCGCCGGCGCCGTTCGTCGGCTGGCGCGCGCGGGGGCGCTCCTCCCCGACTGCCGCGTGGACGGCTGGTCGGGGCGCTGGCTGGTTCACGCCGGAGCCAGAGAAGGCGGGACGCGGTGATCTTCAACACGAACGCCCGGATCTTCCTGGGTCTCGACCGCGAGCCGCGTCCGGCGTAGGGTAGATCGGAGGGGAAGCGCGTCGTGGCCGGTAACAAGGGGTTCAGGAATCTCCCCAAGCTCGAGCGGCTGAAGCGGGGGCGGCCAGTCCCTGCCGCGCTCCCCCGGCCCTCGCCGAAGCCCTCGCTCCGCCGGCGGGCACCGCGCTCGGCCTCCGTCTCGTTCGCGGCTTTTCCGCCGCTCCACCAGCAGGTTATTCGGACGCTGGTCGAGCTGCTCGACCCCGGGGAGGAGGCCTTCCTCGTGGGAGGCGCGATCCGTGACCTGCTCCTGGCCCGCTCGCCCATCGACGATCTGGACTTTGCCGTTCCGGCTCGAGCCCTGGCGACCGCCCAGGCGCTGGCTGAGCGAATCGGAGGCCGGTACGTCTGCCTGGACGCGGCTCGCGGGGCGGGCCGAGTCGTGCTGGTGTCCGCCGAAGCGCGCACCCACATCGATCTGGCCGATTTTCGCCGCCCTTCGCTGGAGGGCGACCTCCGGGCGCGCGACCTCACGATCGATGCCGTCGCCGTGTCGGCGCGCCGCCTTGCCGAGGCGGGCGAGGCAGCGGTTTTCGATCCGACCGGCGGCCTCGACGATCTGGCCAGCCGCCGACTCCGATTACCAGATCCCGGCGCCTTCGCCGACGATCCGGTACGGGCGCTGAGGGCTGTTCGACTGGCAGCCCTGCTCCACTTTGAGCTGCACCCCGCGCTCGCCCGCGCCGCCAGGGGCGCGGCGGCCCGGCTCTCGACGGCCGCGCCCGAACGCGTCAGAGACGAGCTGGCTGGGATCCTCGGGCTGCCGCGGGCCGGTGCCGCGCTACGCGCGCTGGACCGCCTCGGGCTCATGGCAGCGGTCCTTCCCGAGAGCGCCGCGATGAAAGCCACGGCGCAGCCCGCTCCCCACCGCTTCTCCGTCTGGGAGCACTCGGTCCGGGCCGTGGAGGCCGTGGACCGGCTCCTCGCCGGGCTCGCGGAGCTGGAGCCGTACCGGGCGGAGCTGGCGTCGCATCTGGCGGAGCCGCTGGGCGACGGCGTGACGCGACAGGCGGCGCTCAAGCTCGCAGCGCTCCTCCACGACGTCGCAAAGCCCGCCTGCCGCCAGGTGGAAGTTCTAGCCGAGGGGCTCCGGACGAGCCGCAGGCGTGGCAGTTCGAGCCGAGACGCTTCGGCGCAGGCAGCTTCATCGCCTGCGCCAGCGACGAGGCAAGGCCCGAGTAAATACGACCGCGGCGAGGCCCGAGTGGAAGTTCGAGCCGAGGGGCGAATCCGCTTCATCGGTCACGAGAGCCTCGGAGCCGAGATGGCCCGAGCCATCGCGCACCGGTTGAGACTCTCGAGCGCGGCGAGCGCGCTGCTCGAGAAGCTGGTGCGCCAGCACCTGAGGCTGATGCACCTCTCCCAGGTTCCCGAGATCACGCGCCGAGCCCGGTACCGGTTCTTCAGGGACCTGGGTCCGGACGCGCGCGATCTCCTTCTGCTGACGCTGGCCGACGCCGCCGCGGTGAGGGGCGTGTCGCCGCTCGCCGTCTGGCGGGGGCGCGCGGGCCAGCTCGTCGCGGACTTCATGCGGGGCTGGCAGGAGGACCAGCGGCAGGCGGCGCGTCCGCCGCTCCTCAGGGGTGAGGATGTCATGGCCGCTTTCGGGCTCCCGCCCGGGCCGGCGGTGGGCCGCCTCCTGGCCCTCGCGCGCGAGGCTCAGGACCTGGGCCAGGTCAAGAGCCGCGAGGAGGCTCTTGCCTATCTCGCCCGGCAGGCGCGGGGACCCTTGACAGCAGAGCAGGCGGACTTCTAAGGTAGGGGCACCGGTCGGCGGACTATTCCTCTCCCGAGGAGGATTCCATGCGCTTGAGACAGCTTGTGGGCCCGATTCTTCTCGCGTGCCTGGTTCCGGTCTCCGTCTGGGCGGCGCCGCAGGGCAAGGTGGTCGTGGCCCAGGGCGTGGACCCGACGACCCTGGACCCGATGAACCACCAGGAGACCCCGGCCTCGAACCTGGCGGTGAACCTCTTCGACACCCTCCTGGAGCGCGACCAGGAGCTGAACATCGTGCCGCTCCTGGCGGAGTCGTACCGCATCGTCGCCCCCACGACCTGGGAGTTCAAGCTCCGCAAGGGGATCAAGTTCCACAACGGTGAACCGCTCGATGCCGAGGCGGTGAAGTTCAGTCTGGAGCGGCTGGTCGATCCCAAGCTGAAGCTCCGAGGGGCCACGCCCTTTGCCCCGCTGAAAAGCGTCGAGATCATGGACCCCCACACGGTCCGGATCCACACCAAAGCCCCCTGGCCCATCCTCGATACGATGATGACGACGTCGGGGACCTCGATCCTCCCGCCGAAATACTACGGCGAGAAGGACATGGCCCACGTGGCCCGCAATCCGGTCGGCGCGGGACCGTTCAAGTTCGTCCGCTGGGTCAAGGACGACCACATCGAGCTGGCGGCCAACGAGCAGTACTGGCGCGGCGCGGCGAAGATCAAGACGCTGGTCTTCCGCCCGATCCCGGACGACGCGGTGCGGGTGGCGGCGCTCCAGAACGGTGAGATCGACGTCGCGGTGAACATCCCCCCGCACCTGGCCAACATCATCGCCAACCACCCCAAGCTCTTCCTCTCAACGGCGCCGAGCGTCCGCACCATCCAGCTCATGTACTACACGCACCAGTTCGACAAGCAGCACAAGCTGGTCGGGCCCTATCCCGGGCCGATCGCCGACCGGCGCATCCGGCTTGCCATGAATCACGCGGTCGACGTGGACGAGATCATCAAGAACGTGCTCGACGGCAAAGGGGTCAGGGTCGCCACCATGCTGACCTCCAAGCACTTCGGCTTCGACCCGAACCTGAAGCCGATCAAGCAGGACCTGGCCAGGACGAAGCAGCTCCTGACCGAGGCCGGTTACGCGGGCGGCGTGGACATCGTCCTAAACGGGCCTCAGGGGCGGTACGTCCGCGACAAGGAGGTGGCCGAGGCCGTGGCGGGTCAGCTGACCAAGGCCGGCATCCGCGCCCAGCTCAGGACCCACGAGTGGGGGAACTACCTGAACAACATGGTATACATCCACAACGCCGGGCCGGTCTGGCTCATCGGCTGGGGGACCACGACCTACGACGCCGAGACTGTCTACGTCCCGCTCTTCCGCTCCGGAAAGATCCTCTCGAACTACTACAACCCCGATTTCGACCGGATGGTGGACGAGGCCCAGACCATCATGGACGCGAAGAAGCGCCTGGAGCTCTACCAGCGGATCAGCAAGCTCTGGATCGAGGACGCGGCGACGATGCCGCTCTACCAGCAGCTCGACCTCTACGGGGTCACCAAGCGCATGGTCTGGAAGGCCCGCGGCGATGAGCGCCTCAAGGGCTACGACATGGTGGTCAAGTAGCTGCGGCTTGACAGGGGGATCCGCGTCACTACAATAAGAGCCGAGCGGGCGTATTTCTGGGGCAGAATGCCAGCTTCCCAAGCTGGACGTCGGCGGTTCGAATCCGCTCGCCCGCTC
>JACQWB010000017.1 GCA_016209385.1 Candidatus Rokuibacteriota bacterium | reverse complement strand
GGCCGAGAGCGATCGTGGTCCCCAGCGGGGTCGGAGTAATGCCCTTCGAGCGCGGGCTTCGCCCGCGCAACCGATTCCTGGGGGAGGCCTCGGAGGGGGCCGTCGAGGCCCCCTCCGATTGTCCTAGCGGGGTCGGAGGACCGGCGGTCTGGAGGTAGCCTTCGCCATGAAGCGCGCCGAGCCGATCTGCGGGGTCATCCTGCTGGGCCTGGCCGCCGCATGCGTGGTCGAGGCCCTCCGCATCCGGGACGACTGGCAGGGGGCGAAGCTGGTGCCGGCCGTGCTGAGCATGGTCTTCGTCCTCTTGGCAGCCGGCCACCTCATGTCCCGGCGACGATCCGGGCCGAGCGAGGGCGACCCCTCGTGGCCCGACGCGGAGGGCTGGCGGCGGGTCGGCCTCGTGTTCGGGGCCCTGGTGGCGTACGTGCTCGCCCTGCCGTATCTCGGCTTCCTACCTGCGACGGCCGCGCTCCTCCTGGGGCTCATCCGGCTCCTGGGAGCTTTCTCCTGGCCGGTGACAGTCGTCCTGACGGCCGTCACCGCCGTCGCGAGCCACGTCGTCTTCAAGCTCTGGCTGGGCATGCCGTTGCCGGCCGGGCCGCTGGGACTTTGAAGCGAGCCTGGGAGCACAAGAAATATCTCCCGCTGGCCATCAAGATCGGCATCCGGAAGTAGGAGGAAGGATCAGCCATGAAGCCTCCGCGGTTCGACTACCTGGTGCCGCGAACCCAGGACGAGGCGCTCGCCATGCTGGCCGAGCATGGCGAGCGGGCGAAGCTGCTGGCGGGTGGACAGAGCCTGATCCCGCTCCTCAACTTCCGCCTCGTCCAACCCGAAGCGCTGGTGGACATCAACCGGATCGCGGACCTCGCCTACGTCCGCGAGCGGAACGGCGGCCTCGCCGTCGGCGCCCTGACCCGCCAGCACGCGCTCGAGCGCTCCGAGACCGTGCGTCGCCGCCTTCCCATCCTGGCCGAGGCGTGTCGCCTCATCGGTCACCTGCCCATCCGCCATCGCGGGACCGTCGGCGGCAACCTGGCCCACGCCGACCCCGCATCGGAACTTCCCGCCGTGATGCTCGCGCTGGACGCGGAATTCGTCGTGGTCGCGAAGGGCGCGCGTCGCATGCTGGCGGCGCGCGACTTCTTCACCGGCGTCCTCAGCACCGCCCTGCGTCCGGGTGAGCTGCTGGCCGAGATCCGGCTGCCGGGGCTGCCGCCCCGGACAGGGGCCGCCTTCGTCGAGATGGCGCGGCGGGCCGGCGACTTCGCCCTGGTGGGCGTGGCGGCTCTCCTCACGCTCGACGCCGCCGGCCGCTGCCAGCAGGCTCGGCTGGCGCTCTGCGGCGTGGGCCCGACACCGATCCGCGCCAGCGAGGCCGAGCGCGTGCTGATCGGCGAGGCGCCGCGGGGGGCCGCGCTTGAGGCCGCCGCCGAGCGCGCGGTGGCCGCCACCGACCCGCCCAGCGACATCCACGGATCGGCCGAGTTCCGTCGCAAGCTCGCGCGCTACTTCACGCGCCAGGCGCTCGAGACTGACGCGCAGCGCGCAGGAGGTGTCTGACCATGCCACGCACTGTGCCGATCAAGCTCACCGTGAACGGCGTCCAGCACGAGCTCGCCGTCGAGCCCCGCCGGCTCCTCGTGGACGTCCTGCGCGAGGACCTGGCCCTGACCGGGACCCACGTGGGTTGCGAGCACGGCGTCTGCGGTACCTGTACCGTGCTCGTCAACGGCGAGAGCGCCCGCTCCTGCCTCATGTTTGCTGTCGGCGCCGACGGCGCCGAGATCCTCACCGTGGAGGGACTCGGGCAGGGCGCCCGGCTGCACCCGCTCCAGGAGGCGTTCCGCGAGGCCCAGGGGCTCCAGTGCGGCTTCTGCACCCCGGCGATGCTAATGGTCGCCTACGAGCTCCTGCAGCAGAACCCCTCCCCGAGCGAGGAGGAGATCCGGGAGGCGATCTCGGCCAACCTCTGCCGCTGTACCGGCTACCAGAGCATCGTCGAAGCCGTGCAACTCGCCGCCGCGCGGCACGCGGTGGCGGGTGCCCGTTGAAGGAGACCAGCCATGGCGACCGCGCAGCGCACCTGGATTGGCACGGACGTTCCGCGGCTTGAGGATCCGAAGCTCCTCGCCGGCCGCGCCACCTACGTCGACGACGTCAAGCTCCCGGGCATGCTCCACGCCGCGGTGCTGCGGAGCCCGCACGCCCACGCCCGCGTCGCGCGGATCGACGTGAGCCGGGCGCGGTCGCTGCCGGGCGTCTTCGCGGTGATCACCGGCGAGGACGCCCGCGACCTCTCCAACCCGCTCCCCGCGTTCTGCGCGGAGCCCGTGGTCGAGTACGCGCTGGCGGTCGACAAGGCCCGGTACGTCGGCGAGGCGGTCGCGGCGGTGGCCGCCGTGGACCGCTACACGGCCGAGGACGCGGTGGCGCTCATCGAAGTCGACTACGAACCGCTGCCGGCGATCACCGACCCGTTCGAGGCGATGAAGCCGGGCGCGCCGAAGGTCCACGAGAACCTCCCGAGCAACCTCGTCTTCGAGAAGACGCTCTCCTTCGGCGACGTCGCGGGCGACTTCGCCACGGCGGATCGGGTCATCCGCCGCCGTCTCCGCTACCACCGGGCGAGCGCCCAGCCGCTCGAGACGGCCGGCGCCGTCTGTCGCTACGATCCCTTCAGCCAGCGGATGGACGTCTGGTCAAACACGAACATGATCAACTACGTGGGCTGGCTGCTCGCCAACACCCTCAAGGTGCCCGCCAGCAAGCTCAACATCATCCCGCTCTACGTGGGCGGCAGCTTCGGCTCCAAGCACGTGCTGGGCAAGGTGATCGCGATCGCCGGGATGCTCGCGAAGCTCACCGGCCGACCGGTCAAGTTCATGGAGGATCGGGTCGACAACCTGGTGGCCTGCGAGAACCTTGCCTGCGATCGCTACTACGATTCCGAACTCGCCATCACCCGCGACGGCATCTTCAAGAGCCTCCGCGTCCGGGTCGTCGACGACTACGGCGCCTACTTCCAGTTCGGCCACGGCACCCACGGCAACGCCCTCGCCCAGGCGACCGGGGCGTATCGGATCCGGAGCCTCGAGTACACGGTCCGGTGCGCGCTCACGAACAAGTGCCAGCAGGGCGTCTTCCGGGGCGCCGGCTCCGACGCCGGCAACTTTAACCTGGAGCGTCTGGTCGACGCGGCGGCCCGGGAGCTCGGCATCGACCCGGTCGAGATCCGGCGACGCAACTTCATTCCGCCCGACGCGTTCCCGTTCAAGACGCCGCAGGGGAACGTGTACGACAGCGGCAACTACCCGGCCGTGCTCGGCCGCGCGCTCACCATGGCGGGCTGGGAGGAGCTGCGCCGGATGCAGGCCGAAGCGCGCCGGCGGGGGAGCTACATCGGCATCGGGCTCGCGACCGCGCACCAGCGGAGCGTCTACGGGCCCACCGAGTTCTGGTTCTGGTACGACACGCCGGGTCTCACCAGCGTGCCCGAGAGCGTCGGCCTCGCGCTGGGGCCGACGGGCGAGTTCATCGTGACGATGTTTTCGCCGTTCTGGGGCAACAGCCCGGAGACCGTCGTCGCCCAGACCGTCGCCGAGGAGTTCGGCATCGACCCCTCGCAGGTAACGGTCGCCTACGAGTCCTCGCAGCACGGGCTCCCGAGCGCTGGCCCCGGCGGGAGCCGCATGACCGTCATGCTCACCGGCGCGGTCGCGGGGGCGGCCCGCAAGCTCAAGCGGAAGATGGCCCAGATCGTCGCCCATCACCT
This sequence comes from Candidatus Rokuibacteriota bacterium, assembly GCA_016209385.1. Lineage (NCBI taxonomy): Bacteria > Candidatus Rokuibacteriota > Candidatus Rokuibacteriota bacterium. Next base: position 17,318 of record JACQWB010000017.1, on the reverse strand, counting down.
GGAGGCCGCCCCCGAGGACATCGCGTTCGCCGGGGGCCGGGCGATGATCCGCGGCGCGCCCGACAAGGCGCTCTCCTACGCCGAGATCGGCTTCAAGGCCTACTGGTTCAAGCTCGACCTGCCGCCAGAGATGGAGAGCGGTCTCGAGGCGCGGCACACCTACGACCATCCCTACCTGACCATGCCCTCCCCGGACCGCAAGGACCTCGGCGCGTTCTACCCGATGATGGCCCATGGCGCCCACATCCCGGTGGTCGAGGTCAACCCGCACACCGGCCAGGTCCGTCTCCTCCGGTACGTCGCCGTGCACGACGTGGGCACCATCGTGAACCCGAAGAGCCTCCGTGGCCAGATCGCTGGCGGCATCACGCAGGGCATCGGCATGGCCCTCTACGAGGAGTGCGCCTACGACGCCCACGGCCAGCCGCTCAGCGCGAGCTTCATGGACTACCTCCTGCCGACGGCGATGGAGGTGCCGAAGTTCGAGATCGGTCACGTGGAGACCCCGTCGCCCTTCACCGAGTACGGCGTCAAGGGTGGCGGCGAGGGCGGGCGCATGATCGCGCCGGCCGCGGTCGCGAGTGCTGTCGAGGACGCGCTCGCCCCGCTCGGCGTGCGGGTCGACGAGGTCCCGATGACGCCCGAGCGGATCGTGAGCTGGGTCGAGGCGGCGCGGCGGCGGTGAGCCAGGCCTCGCCCCGGGGGCTTCGGTCGGGGGGCTCCTGAGACTGGGCACTGGCTCGCGCGGGCCCGGGCGGCGGCAAGGTGGGCCTGGATGATTACCTCGTGGCCCAGAGCGGGGAGTCGCTCAAGAAGCCGGGCCTCCCCCTGAAGCACCCACGTCATCTTCCGCAACGAGCGCGATCCCCTCCTCCTTGCGACCTGGACCGGCCTCACCGGCCTCAAGGACACGCTGGCCGACCTCCGGGCCCGCTTCAGCCCCCCGCCCCGGCCGACGAGGAGCCGGGCAGCATGTTCTTTTCTCTTCCCCAGGGCGCGATCCGTGGACACGTGGACAACCCGCATCAACACTGGCTTGTCCACGCATCGTGAAGCGTGGACAGTCCACGGATGCAGAAGCGTGGACAACCCGCACGAATACTGCCTTGTCCACGTGTCCACGCTTCGGGGTGTCGCGGGGACAGAAAAGAGGGCCCTCTGTGGATAACCTGGCGCCCCGGATCCTGCAGCTGGTCGGCCGGCTAGCGGGTGGCTGGCTGGTCGCTCGCGCGGCCGCGCCTCCGCGCGATCGAGCGTCGCCGGAGCGTGCCTACCGCCAAGTCCTCACCCGCTGGTTCGAGCTGACGGCCTTGGGGCCGGCGCTGACCAGGCTGAGGTGAGGAGGGTCCACCAGGACACCGGCCGTCTCATCGACGAGTTTCGCCGCTGACAAATACACACCGCTTTCGTCCGCTCACCAGGGCATCAGAGAACGCGTCGCAATACCTCGGAAAGCAACTCGGTGTGGCGCCGGTCCATCTCCTGAATGTATTGACCCGTCTGCTCCATCCGATTATCCATGCGCTCTAGCAACTCCGTGTGGCGCCGATCCATCTCCTGAGTGTGAGCAGCTATCCGCACGATCAGCTCCTGGGTCCGCCGGTCGCCCGCCGCGATCAGCTCCTGGGTCCGCCGGTCACCGGCCTCGATGACCTGCCCGAGTTCCCGTCTGGTCATGCGTCCGTTCCACACAGAGAAGACGGCCACGATGAGCCCAAAGATCGTCGAGCCCCCGAAGATGTACGTCCAGACAACAAGATCCATGCCGCCAGTATAACACGAAGACTCAGCTTAGCCTGCGCGCGCGAGGCTGGCTGTGCTAATTCGCGAGGGTACGATAGAAGCGCTGCTGGACAAGGTTACGAACACAAAAGGCTGGACCATCTCCACCTTCAGTCGCCCCCTTTTTCCGGCCTTCAATGCGTTAACGCGTTGACAACCCGCTCCAGGAGCGGCGTGTAAACGCATCGTGAAGCGTTAACGGTTAACCGATGTCGAAGCGTTTACAACCCGCATAAAGACTGGCGTGTAAACGTGTTAACGCTTCGGGGCCGGTGGATAATCTCGCGTCCCGGATCCTGACCCTCGTCACCCGGCTGTCAGGCCGGGACGAGCCCGGACCGGGTACCGCCACTGCCCTGGACCGGGCCGCCACCGAAGCAGCCTACAGGCAGGCCATCTTGCGCGGCTTCGAGGTGATCGCCCAAGGCCCGGCTGCCGACCGGGCGGAGGTGGACAGTGTCTACCAGCAGATACTCCGGCTCATCGACGAAGTGGGCGAACCCCGCGCGACCGCCCTCCGCCGCCAGCGGGCTCGGAAGTGGTCGCCAGAAACCAGCGTGTGCCGGTACTGCGGCGAGCGTTCCCAATACCACGACCCCCAGCTGTGGAGGTAGGCCACCAGGTGGACCATCTCGTCCCCCTTGAACTCCGGGCGCTCTAGTGGTTCTGCTTCAGAAAAATGAGGCGTTCGGTGGATGGCCCGATCTACTGACCGGCTAGTAAATTGGCGTGGGCGGGTTTCGGGATGCGGCGGCGGAGTCCAGGGTCGCGGCTCAGTCTCACGCGCGAGAAGATCCTCCAGGAAAGCGCGCGGGTGTTCAACCGTCGCGGATACCACGGGACGACGCTCGACGACATCGCCCGCGCTCTCGGAGTCACCAAAGCGGCGCTCTACTACTACGTGAAGAGCAAGGAGGAGCTGCTCTACCAGTGCCACCAGGCTTCCCTGGATATCGCCATCGAGGGGATTCGCCGGGCCATCGCCAAGGCCTCGACCGCGGATGAGCAGCTGAGAATCGCGCTCGCCTATTACATCGAGGGGATGACCGATCAGCTCACCGGGACGGTGGTGCTTCTGGAGGAGGGGGCGCTGTCTCCTCGCCGTCATCGGCGGGTCATCGAGCGGAGGGACGGGTATGAGCGGATGCTGCGGACGCTCATCGAGGAGGGTATCGCCGCAGGGGTGTTTGTCCCGTGTGATCCCAAGCTGGTCGGCTTCGCGATCCTGGGCGCCATGAACTGGATCCCGAAGTGGTATACCCCGACGGGAAGGTGTTCGGCGCAGGAAATCGCCGAGGTGTTTTCCACGTACCTCGTCCGAGGGCTGCAGAAGCTCCCCTCGACGGAGGCGCTTGATGGATGATGCCTGGATCCCCAGCGCGTGCAGCCTCTGCTACAACCAGTGCGGGATCAGGGTCCACAAGAAGAACGGGGTGGTGGTAAAGATCGAGGGGAACCCCGAGAGCCCGCTCGGGATGGGCCGGCTCTGCCCCAAGGGCCTGGCGGGGATCATGCTCCTCTACGATCCGCATCGGCTGAAGGTCCCCCTCAAGCGGACCAATCCTCTGAAGGGAATCCACGTCGATCCCGGGTGGGTGGAGATCACCTGGGAGGAGGCCCTCGCGACCATCACCGAGAAGCTCAGGAAGATCCGCGCGGAGGATCCGCGGAAGCTGGTCCTGGCCGGCTGCGTCCCCTCCCTCTCACCGCTGGTCTTCGGCATGGGCATCTTCATGCCGGCCTTCGGCTCCTCCAATGTCTTTGTCTCCAACGGCCACCAGTGCGGCAACGCCGAGCACCTCCTGGCCGCGACCCTTCATGGCGCGCTGACCACCAACCCGGACCTGGAGCACACGAACTACCTCCTGGTGTTCGGCTCTCACTGCGGGACCGCGGCCTACTACGCCACGATGATCTACACCGGCCTTCTCCTGGGCGCGATCAGGCCGATCCCCTTCTGGAGCACGCCGATCCTTCCGCTGCTCTTCCTCGTCTCCTCGCTCTCGACAGGGCTCATGGCGGTCGACCTGCTCCTGACGGTTTCCGCCGCACTGAACGGGAACCCGGCGGACGGGATCCTGGAGGCACTCAGGATGGCGGACCTTTTCTTGCTCGCGCTGGAGGCCACGGTGGTCGTTCTCTACCTTTCGCTCGCCCACGCCACTGTGGCGACGCGGGCCTCCAGAGCGCTCCTCACAGTGGGCGCCCTCGCCCGCCGCTTCTGGGGAGGCGTGGTGCTGGCGGGGATCGTGGTCCCGTTCATCCTCCAGCTCCTGGAGGTGACCTACCCGATCCCGGGGGAGGCAGCGTGGGCGATGGTGTCGAGCAGCCTCGGGCTCCTGGGCGGTCTCTTTCTCCGTCACGTGGTGATCGCGGGAGGCGTGAAGAGCCCGCTCAACGCCGCTGGTCTCCTGTTCGCCACGCCGAGCCGAGGCCCTCACCCTTCCCTCTCCCCGCTTGCGGGGGGAGGACCCAGGTGAGGGGAGATGAGAACGGTCACTGTCAACCTGATCGGCGTCGCGGTGCCTGGGCTTCCCCGGCAGATGGTGCTCTCTCTCGACGAGGGCGCGACGATCCGGGCCCTCCTCGAACTACAAGACGGTGCACTGGCTGTTTCTCGGTAAAGGCCTCGTCGTGCTGGGGAAGCTTGTCCTGCTGCTCTCTGTCCCCCTGTTCTGGGAAGTCCGGGTGCCCCTTCTCTTCGCCGTGGTCATCCTGGCGTCCGTTGGGGCGCACATGCCAGCGCGGTACCGCAACTACTCCGTGATCTTTCGACGGGAGCTCCTGACGGAAGCGTTACCGCTTCCCGTTGCCGGTCAGAGCTCCTGAGCCGATATGGAACCCGTCATCCCGGCCGATCCCCCGATCCCGTGGACCGAGGAGGCGCGGCGGCGGGTCGAGAACGCCCCGGCCTTCGTCCGCCGCGGCATCTTGAAGCTCATGCAGAAGCGGGCTCGGGAACGGGGACGAACGGTCATCGACTCCGCGTTCCTGACCGAGATCCGCAACGAAGCCATGCTGCGCGTCGCCAGGTGCATCAAGGGCTTCGGCTTCGAGGAACTCTCGATGGACGCCTTCGAGGTCGCCAAGGCCAAGATGCGGAAGCTTCCCCGCAAGGTCGAGGTCATCGAGGCGATCAAGGCGTTCCTGGCCGGACGCACGCAGAAGAACGAGATGATCCTCGACAAGTTCCAGCGCTACCTCGACATGATGCCGGACCGGGGCCTCCCCTGGACCGAGGAGGCGCTGGCGCGGCTTCAGCGAGCGCCGGGCTTCGTGCGCGAGCTGGCCCGGCAGGCGATCGAGGCGGAGGCCCGGCGGTGGGGCGAGAAGGTCGTCACTCCCGAGGTGGTGGACCTGACGCTGGGTGCCGCCCGCGCCGGGGTCGGGGCGAGCCCCGAGCGGACGGGAGCCCGTGCCGACGAGCCGCTCCAGGACGTGACGATGCTCTGGACCGCTGAAGCAGAGGGACGCCTCCGCCGGATCCCGATCCCCGCGATCCGACGAATGGTCATCCGGCGAGTCGAGGCCCGGGCCAGGGAGCGGGAATGCCAGGTGGTGGACGTGGCGCTCTACGACGAAGCAGTCCGGAAGCCCGCTGTCGGCTGACGGAGAGGGGAAGGGTGCGATGAGCTGTCGTGTGGGTCGGCGGCGGGAGGAGAGCCTCGCATCGCTCACGGAGGACCAGATCGTGACCCTCCTCGAACTGGCCCGGCGGCGGGACGAGGTCACGTTCAAGGAACTGGCCCGCTGCCTGGGCGTGGCGCCGGATGAGCTGGACGAGTTCTGGACGAGGGCGGTGACCCGCACCCGTGTGTCGCCGGGTTGAGGGCACGGACCCCCCGACACCGCAGGGCGCACGATGGGGGAGGCGGAGCGGGAGTTCCTCGTGACGCGAGAGGTCTGGCGGGCGGCCGTTTTGCGGGCGAGAGCCCTGGACGCCTACCGCCAGCGCCCGGTCGGACAGTGGCCGTACGTGTGGGGGCTCAAAGCCCCGCGCGTGTTGCTCCGCTGGTACGACTACGCCATGGGGCGCATCACCGGCGAAGACGCGGGGAGCGGGAAGGTCCGCTGCACGCTCCTGATCCTGGGCTGCACCGGCGAGATCAGGAACCCCGCGGCCTACGCCCGCCTGAGAGAGCAGTTCTTCTCCGAACTCCTGGACCAGTCTGCCGCAGCCGAGCAGCGAGAAGGAGATCGAACGCCCTCGGCGGAGGACACCGGAGCTGTGGAGCGCCGGGTCCGTCTCGCCGGAGAGGCAAATGCTCCAGGGAGGTGACGCGATGAAGATCGGGCTAGCGTTACCCGCTCAGGTGGCCGGTGTCACGCCGGCCGACGTGCTGGGGTTCGCCGAGCGGGCGGAGCAGCACGGGCTGGACTCGGCGTGGGTGCTTGACCGGTTGATCTTATAGCTGCTGGGCTCCTGGCATCGAAACGGGCTAGCTGGCAGGGGGTGAAACGATGGCGCCGACGCTTCGCGTGGGGGCGGCCCAGGTCGCCCCGAAGTTCTTCGACACGGCTGGCACGCTCAAGAAGACGATCCAGGTCATTCAGGAGGCGGGGCGCCTCGGCTTGGACCTCGTCGTGTTTCCCGAGACCTATTTCGCAGCCTACCCGTACTGGCGGGGCTCCGTCTCTGTCCGCCGCTCCACGGAGCTCCTCGTCCGGATGCAGCGGAGCGCCATCCGGATCCCCGGGGAGGAGACGGAGGAGCTGGCGGCCGCCGCCTGCCGGGCCCGGGTCAACTGCGTCATCGGCTGCAATGAGCTGGACGACCGACCGGGCAGCCTGACCCTTTACAACACGTTGCTCTTCGTCGGGCGCGACGGCCGGCTCCTCGGCCGGCACCGCAAGCTGATGCCGACCCACTCGGAGCGCGTCTACTGGGGGATGGGAGATGCGAGCGACATCGGCGTCTTCGAAACGGACATCGGCAAGGTGGGCGGGCTCATCTGTTACGAGCACCACATGACGCTGCTGCGCGCGGCCATGGCGATCAGGGGAGAGGAGATCCACTGCGCCGTCTGGCCCGGGTGGTGGACGGTCGAGCGGCACCTCGGCGCCAAGCGGGGCGAGGCCGGCGCCCGGGCCTGCGACATCGAGCCCGCCATCCGCGAGTATGCGATCGAGAACCAGGTCTTCGTCGTGAGCTCGAGTTGGTACCTGCCTCACGAAGAAATCCCCGCCGACCTGGCGAACGAGATGAAGTACAACCTCGCCGTCGGCGGAAGCTGCATCGTGAACCCCGCGGGGCTCTTCGTCCGGGAGCCGGTCTTCCAGGAGGAGCGGATCGTCTGGGCGGAGATCGACCTCGAGGATCGGCATCTGGCAAAGGCCTACTTCGACTGCCTGGGGCACTACGCGCGCTTCGACCTCCTGAGCCTCAACATCCGGGAGGAGGCCTGGACACCGACGGGGCCGAAGCCCGCCGCCGCACCCGGCGCGCCGCCGGATCCCGGCCGGCGACTGGCCGAGCTCGCGGATCGGTACGGGGTGGAGCGTCGAAAGCTTGAGGAGCTGATCGAGGCCCTTCTCGCCAGGGGAGGGGAGTCCCGCGGGAGGGAACCATGCCGCTGATCGATGTGCACACCCACATTCTTTCCACCTATTACGACACGGTGTGCTACGACGCGCAGGCCCTCCTCCTGGCGTACAAGCTCGCTGGGGCCCGGCAGCTACTCTACGGCAGCGACTACCCGCACAACATCGGGGACATGCCTGGGTGCGCGGCGAGGATCGACGCGCTACCGGTTGGCGAGCCGGTAAAGGAGATGATTCGCTCCGGCAACGCCCGGCGCATCTTCAGGCTAGCGTCGTGACCCGATCGTCTGCAGGAAGGGTACGCGGAGCGCCCGCTCCACCGGGCCCGCGCGTGAGGGCGAAGGGCGGATTCCCGTCGAGGGAGCTTTGGAGGGGCTACCCAGGATGACGCACCGCTGGCCAGCGTTCACCGCCGCCGCGGTGCAGGCCGCGCCGGTCTATCTCAACTGTGACGCGACCGTGGACAAGGCCTGCGCCTTGATCCGCGAGGCCGCTCGCTCCGGAGCGAGGCTGGTGGCTTTCCCGGAGGTCTTCGTCCCCGGGTTCCCCCACTGGATCTACCTCGACCGCCCCCAGGCGAACGAGCACTACTTCGTCGAGTTGGTGAGGGAGGCCGTCGACGTTCCGGGACCGGTGACCGCGAAGCTCGGCCAGGCCGCTCGGGAGGCGTCGGCGTTTGTGGTGATCGGCGTGAACGAGAGGAGCCGGCGCAGCATCGGGGAGCTGTTCAACACCAATTTAATCTTCGCCCCCGAGGGGTCGCTCCTAGGCTGGCATCGGAAGCTCATGCCCACGTACGCGGAGAAGATGATCTGGAGCTTCGGCGACGGCTCGACCCTCCGCGTGTACGACACCGCGGTCGGCCGCCTCGGCACCCTTTGCTGCGGCGAGAACACGAACCCGCTGGCCCGCTTCGCCCTCATCGCCCAGGGCGAGCAGGTCCACGTGGCGAACTATCCGGCCCGCCCGGCAGGAGACGCGTTCGACCTCAGGCGCGCCATCGAGATCCGCTCGGCGGCGCACGCGTTCGAGGGGAAGTGCTTCGTGGTGGTGGCTGGGAGCCTGATCAGCCCGGGGATGCGCGAGATCCTCGGTGACACTCCGGAGAAGCGCCGGCTCCTCGGCGCGGGGAGCGCGACCTTTACGGGGATCGTGGGGCCGGACGGTACGGTGATCGCGGGCCCGGCGCCCGACGACGCCGAGGAAATCGTCTACGGCGAGATCGACCTGGAAGCGGTCATCAGGCCGAAGATCCACCACGATGTCGCCGGCAACTACAACCGCTTCGACGTCCTCTCCCTCACGCTGAACCGCGCCTCCCTGGCGGCGATCCGCGAGGTCACGGCGACACCCACGGGCCTCGAGGTTACTGGGGCAGAGGCCTGGCGGCTCCTCAACGAGCTGAGGCGCCGGGTTGACTCAGCCTCCCCGGAGGAACTCCACGCCCTCGTGGAATCCTTGCTGGCCTCGCTGCCCTCCAAGAACGCGTAAGCCTCCGGACCGCTGGCTAGCGCAATCGGCCCAGGAAATTAGGATGAACGTTCCTCGCGCTGAGCGGGCGGAAAGGGTAGAAGTACGAATGTCGGCCGGAGGAAAGGAGGCAGGTCCGTGAGGAGGCAACTCGTGGCGCTCGCCGGTGTCGTGCTGCTGACGATGGTTCTGGCTGCGGGTTATCAGTGGTACACGGAAGGGAAATGGTTCGCCACGGTGCCGGAGAAGGATTTCCGCCTCTCGAGGCTGATCGCCGAGATCCGGACGGCGACCCAGCGCTATCAGGACGTGGAGCAGGCCAGGGCAGACGGGTACGTGCAGGTCTCGGGGAACATGCCTCTGGTGGGTTACCACTTCTCCAACGCCGGGATTGCTCAGTTCGATTACACCCACCCCTCGACCCTCCTCTACGTCCGGGCGGAGGGACGATGGCAGCTGGTCGGCCTCGAGTACGCGGTTCCTGGGGAGCGGCCCGCCGAGAGCCCGTTTCCTGGCATCGCCTGGCAACGGCAGCTGGCGATGTGTCGGTATGCGGACTGGCAGGAGTTCCCGGTGCGCTCCGCCGAAGGGTGCCCCCGGAATCATCCTGAGACGAAGAGCCCCTTCGCTACCTGGCATCCGGACCAGTGGGGGATCCGTCTCTGGCTCTGGTATCCGAACCCCTACGGGCTCTTCGCCCGTCTGAACCCACTCCTGGCGCCCTTCGATGACCGGACGATCCCGCCGGACCAGGCGGGGAGCTGGGCGGAGTGGAAAGAGCATACCGCCTTCTCGAACTTCAACCATCACTTCTCGGGGTGGCTGGTGCTCCTGATGGGGGTGGCCATGATCGTCCCCGCCGTGTGGGGTGAGGGCCGGCGTTCGAGGCTCAACCTTCTCTGGGCCAGCCTGGCCCTGGGCCTGGCGGCGTTTATCCTTTACCGGAGCGATCCCGACTATTGGCCGTACGGCGTCTGGACTCTGGCCGAAACGCTGGCAGATCGGGAGGCCGTCGAGCACAAGCTCTCCGGCCTGATCATCCTGGCGATGGGTGTGGTGGAGGGGCTGCGGGTGCGCGGGACGCTCTCCCATTGGGCGTGGGGGCTGATCTTTCCCTGGCTGGCGATCACGGGGGGGACGATCCTGCTGTTCCATCTGCATCCCATCAGCAACTTCAACTATCTCGGCCGGAATAATCAGCCGCACACCACCGAGGGGATCACGGCGATCCTTGCCGGCGTGACGTATCTCCTCGGTGCGTGGGGGATCATGCGGCAGCGGTGGTGGAGGCCGGTGCCGGCTGTCCTGGTCATGCTGATGGGCCTGCAACTGATTCTCTACCTCGAATAGGGTCAACAGGGAGCCGGGATGATGAGGGCGAAGAACATCGGGGTCCTGGAACGGCGGGCGCGCCTCGTCGGGGGCGGCCTCCTGATCCTCCTCGGAGTTGGTCTGGGCGGCTGGACTGGCTGGGTGAGCGGGTTGGCCGGCCTCGCTCTCGTCCTGACGTCAGCCGTCCGCTACTGACCGTGAAAGGCGCTGGCGCTGAGGGTCCTCAGCGGCGGGAGGTCGCCGGCCCCTTCGGTTCGGGGCGGTGAACATATGAGCGGGGAAATTAAGAAGAAAGGGGAATCGAATCCATGAGGGCAGGGTCCGTGAGAATAGAGCCCATGAGAGGAAGTAGAAGCCATGCCGCCAATGCCGTCGGGGATCAGCTCCTCACCTGGCGGCTCCGCTGGATCGGCGCGGTGGGGGCCTTCCTGGCCCTGGTCACAGTCCTCGACTGGACGACCGTGCTCAAGCTCGCAGCCGGTTTTTACTTCGTCGTCGGCTGGTACCACCACTTTCAGGAGTACGAGTTCTGGGTCCTCGGGCTCAACCGGGGTGCCGAGGTTAGGCCTAACCGCTGGGCTCCACGGGACCTCGCCCCGCTCCTCGTACCCTATCTGGCCTTCCTCGGGATCACCTACAGCCCCATCCAGTTTGAGTTCTTCCTCTTGGCCGCCCTCTACAACGGAATCGTCCACGACGGGATCATCCCCCAGTACGTCCTCAGTGAGGAGTCCCAGAACGGGGGCCGCCCCAGGCGCACGGCGCTTCTGCTCCTCCACCTCCCGGCTCTCGTCCTCTTCGCCCTCGGGATCGCCGGGGGGTTCCTGGATTACGCGTACAAGGGAGAGCTCCACCATGCCGTCACCGGCTTCTCCCGCTACGCCCAGCTCTTGGGGGAGCCGAACCCCTGGTTCCTGGCGATCTCCTCGTTTATTGCCTACGCGCACGCCATCACCTGGATTACTACCATCAGGGGACGGATCCAGGCGCGCGCCGAGCTGGCGCAGAAATACAACAGTCCCGTCGCCCGGGCGGTTCGCTACGTCGCGGGGATCTTCTTCGTCGGGATCTGGAGCTACGGCCTCTGGCAGGCCTGGCCCGACAACCCCGAGGGTTTCCACATCGTCACCACCGTCTTCCTCTACTCCTCGCTCCTTCACCAGTGGAGCGAGCTGCTCTTGGTCTTCAAGTATTACGGGACCGCCGCCAGACAGCTGGAAGTCGCGGCGTGAGACGGGCTGAGCCGGCGGCTGCCCAGCCGGCCGCGGCCCCGCCGTTTCCTGGGTGCGATTCACCAGAAAAATGAGGCGATCGCTCCATTTACATCCACGGCCACACCGATCAACCTGCTCGAAAGCGATGAAACATGTAAAGCGATCGGGGCGTTCGGGCGGGGGCGCGAAGCGCCGCTACCTCTCCCGCGGCGAGGTGGCTCGGCTCTTCGAAGTCTCCCCGGCCACCGTGGCCCGCTGGGCCCGGGAGGGGAGGCTCCCGCACGTGTCTACCGTCGGCGGGCACCGCCGATACCGCACAGACGAGATCCTCGCCATCGTGGAGAAGACCGCCGAACCTCGCTGGCCCGAGCGTAACAAACGGAGGGTGCGGTCATGACACGGAACAGGATTACGCTCCTCCTCGTCGAGCAGAACGCCAAGGCCGCTTTCAGAATCGCCAGCCGCGGCTACGTTCTCGAGGCGGGAGGCGTGATGGCTGGCGCGCTGGAGGAGCAGCCCTCGTACGACGACGTGCGGCGGGTGTACCTGGGGGAGAACCGGTACCTCGCCTGGGACGCGGTGTGAAGGGAGGAGAGGGCCGATGCTGGAGCCCAGAGCCGCCGAGGACTTCGTGTTCAAGGACCTGCTCTACGAGAAGAAGGACTGGGTCGCGCGGATCACGCTGAACCGCCCCCATGTGTTGAACGCGTTATCGACCAACCTCCTGGTCGAGCTGACCGAGGCGGTGACGGACGCGTCCTGGGACGACGCGGTGGCGGTCATCGTGGTCACGGGCAGCGGCGAGCGCGCATTCTGCGCGGGAGGCGACGTCGAGGAGTACGCGACCCGCTACACCCGCCGCCCGCGTGACTACTGGAAGTACATGGGCGTGTTCCAGGCCGCGCTCGACGCGATCCGGAACTCGGGCAAGCCGGTCGTCGCGCGCCTGAACGGCGTCGTCGTTGGCGGGGGCAACGAGCTCAACCTGGCCTGCGACCTGGCGGTGGCGGCGGACCATGTCCGCATCCGCCAGGTCGGGGCGCGGGTCGGGAGCGTGGCCGCCGCCGGCGCGACCCAGTGGCTGCCCCTTCTCGTCGGCGACCGCCGCGCCCGCGAGATGCTGATGACCTGCGACGAGATCACCGCCGAAGAGGCGCTCCGGTGGGGGCTCGTCAACCGCGTGGTCCCGTTGGGCGAGCTGGACCGGGCGGTGGACGAGCTCTGCCAGAAGCTGATCCACAAGTACCCCGAGTCTCTGCGCTACACGAAGGCGCAGGCCAACTTCTGGAAGGACCTGGTCTGGTCCCTGACCATCCCGCACGCGCGCGACTGGCTCACCGTCCACTACGCCTCGCTCGAGCCCCAGGAGGGGATGGCCGCTTTCGTCGAGAAGCGGCCGTGGGACTACCTCGCCCTCCGCCGCCGCGCGGCGGAAGGGAAGTCGAGCGAGTTCCGCTGGGGCCCGTACACGCGGGCGTGTCAAACCTGCGGCGCGAAATACCTGCCCGAGGAGTTCGCCTTCTGTGGCCGCTGCGGTGAGCCGCTGGTGTCGGGCTAACGGTGCAGGACTCCGGAACGGGGCGCCGGGTCGAGCTATGCACCCTGAGGGGAGCCGTTGGTGTCGGAGTGAGACGCAGGCAGGCTGATGCAATCGCACTAGCAGATTGAGTCAATCGCTCCTGGTGCGCCGGCGCGAGCCCGGTTCAGAGTAGTGACGCGGCGATCGGTGGAGCCGTCTTCCTGACGGAGGCACACCGTGGTGACACGAGCATTCATGTTGAGGGCGGCCGGCAGCGCGTGCCTTCTCTTGGCCGTAGCGGTCGGATACACCGGCATTGCTGCCGCGCCGTCGGAGTCGCCGCGTGGCGCGCCCGCCGCCGCGAGCGGCGTGCTACCGGTGTCGCTGACTCCGACGACCATCCGGCCGGCCTCGCCGGAGCTCCTGGCCCTCGGCAAACGCGTCTACGAGAAGCAGTGCGCGGCCTGCCACGGGCTCGACGGCCGGGGCGAGGGTGAGGCGGCGTACCTCCTCTACCCGAAGCCCAGAGACTTCACCACCGGCAAATTCGCGCTGGTCTCGACCTGGGAGCGGATCCCCACCGACGAGGATTTGTTCCGGACGATCTCCCGCGGGATGCCCGGCTCGGCGATGCCCTCGTGGGGGCACCTCTCCGAGGAGGAGCGCTGGGGCCTGGTCCATTACGTGAAGTCGTTCGCCCCGGGTCCGTGGACGATCCCGCCTCCCGCTGACCCGAAGGGCGAGGGCGGCATGGGCCGGGGCGTCGTCCGCGTGCCACCCGAGCCGCCGTTCACTCCCGAGGCGCGGGCGCGCGCCCTCGAGCTCTACGCCGATGCCTGCGCCTCCTGCCACGGCAAGACCGGCAAAGGAGACGGCACCGAGAAGCAGAAGGACGAAAAGGGGTACCCGACCCGGCCGCGCGATCTGACGCTCGGGGTCTTCAAAGGCAACCCCGATCCCGCCACGCTCTACCGTCGCATCGTCGCCGGGATGCCCGGAACGCCCATGCCGATGAGCGACTGGGCCTATGGGGACGACGCCTGGCGACTGGTGCACCTCGTCAGGTCGTGGTCGAGCGACGAGCAGCGCGCCCGCGCCGAGATGCGAAAGTTCCGGATCGTCGCTCGCCGTGTCGAGCGGGTACCCGACCATCCCGACTCGGGTGCCTGGCGGCTCGCGACGCCCGTCAACCTCCACCTGATGCCGCTCTGGTGGCGGACCGACCGTCCTGAGGAGGTTACGGTACGCGCGGTTCACGACGGGAGCGAACTTGCCCTCCTCCTCGTCTGGGCCGACGCGACCCATGACCACACGGCGATGCGGCCCCAGGACTTCCGTGATGCCGTGGCGGCGCAGTTCGCGCTGACCCCGGATCCGCCGTTCTTCGCCATGGGGAGCAAGGGGCAGTTCGTCAACATCTGGATGTGGAAGTCCGAGCGCCAGGCGGACCTGGAGCCCGCGTTCCAGGACCTCGAGAAGGTCTACCCGAACATCGGGATCGACTCCTACCCGAACCTGCTCGTCTCGCCGATGGAGCAGCCGACCCGCCACGCCCTCACCCTTCAGTCGGACCCGGCCTTCGTGACCGGTTGGGGGGCGGGCAACATCGTGTCGGATCCGCTCCGCGGCAGCGCGGCCGAGGACCTCGCCGCTCAGGGCTTCGGGACGCTGAGGGCGCGGCCGTGGGATGACCAGGCCGTCAGCGCGCGGGGGGTGTACCGGACCGGGTCCTACCGCGTCGTGACGCGCCGCTCGCTGGGCGGGAGCGGACAGCGCGCGATCTCGTTCAGGCCCGGCACCACGATTCCCGTCGCCTTCGCCGTCTGGAACGGGAGCGCCGGCGACCGGGACGGCAAGAAGTCGGTCACGATCTGGCAAGACCTGGTGCTCGAACCGTAACGACACCCGGGGGGCGCGCGATGAAATTCGGGATGCTGCATCTCTTCGAGAACCCGATCGGGAAATCCGAACACGAGATCGTCCACGAGCAGTTGACGTTGATGCAGGCCGCCGAGGATTACGGCTTCGACTCGGTCTGGCCCGCGGAGCATCACTTCAGCGAGTACGGGTACTGTGCCTCTCCGGCGCTGACGCTGGCCGCCCTGGCCATGGAGACCAGGCGGCTCAGGCTCGGCACCGGCGTCGTGGTCCTCCCCCTCAACCATCCCCTGCGTGTGGCAGAAGACTACGCGATGCTCGACTTGATGTCCCATGGCCGCGTCGATCTGGGGGTGGGGCGCGGCTATCAGCCGAGCGAGTTTGCGCGCTACGGCGTCGATCTGACCCGGACCCGCGGGATGTTCGACGAGGCCATTCAGATCATCCGCAAGGCATGGACCCAGGAGACGGTCACGTTTCACGGTACGCACTACCGCTTCGACGCGGTGCCGGTGAGACCGAAACCGCTTCAGCGTCCGCATCCGCCGATCTGGATGGCCTGCCTGAGCCCGGAAACCTTCGAGCTGGCCGGGCGCTACGGGTTCAACCTCCTCTTCGGCACCGTCTTCGGGCTCCCCCCCGACAAAGCAAAAGAGTTGCAGGTCTCCTATCGCCGGGGACTGGTTGCCGCGGGCCACGATCCCGTCGATCGTCGGCGAGCCTCGCTGATGATGGTCTACGTAGCTGATTCGATGGAGCAGGCCCGCGGGGAGTTCGCCGATCCGGTGATCTGGTACTACCGGACCATCGCGAAGTATGTGGCACCCCCGAAGGGCGAGGCGCCGGTCAAGACTTACGAGATGTACGCCAAGACCCGCGACCTCGCCGCCACCGCCGGATGGGATGAGCTCCTGAAGCGGAAGGCCGTGATCTGCGGCGATCCAGATTTCGTCGTCGAGGAGCTGGCGAAGGCGCAGGAAGTGTACGGGTTCACCGATCTCCTCTGCTGGACCCGGCTCGGCGGGCTGGACCACCGGAAGGTGCTTCACTCCATGGACCTCATGAGCACAAAAGTCTTTCCCCACCTCAGGCACCTGGCGCCGCCACCGCTGCCGGTGGCGCTGTGAGAGCCGGCACCATGGCGAGGTTCAGGAAGGTGGCACGCGTGGCTGACGTTCCGGAAGGGCAGGGGATCGTGGTGGAGGCGGGAGGGAAGCGCGCGGTGCTGTTCAACGTCTGCGGCGGGATCTGCGCCGTCGAGGCGCCGTGCGTTCAGCATCACGCGCCTTCGGAGAAGCGCGTGATCTGCGGGGCGCGCCCCTCCTGTCCCTGGCACGGGATGCCGGTCGACCTCGCGCGGGGGATCTGTTTGGCGTTTGCGGCGACGGCTCCCGCCGGCAAATACGCGGCGAAGGTCAAAGGGGCCGACATCCTTGCGGCCATCTGAAGGGGACGCGATATGGCGTCCAGCAGGATGCTGAAGTATCTCGTTCGAGCGCGGGCTTAGCCCGCGGAACCAACTCGAGCCTCGCGCGGCGGGGGGCCTGCCTCACGGCATGGCCGACCCCGCCACGCTCGAACGACGGGGGGAGGCATCGGAAGGGGCGGGTACCCGCGCCACACCCGTGCGCCAGCGCGGGGGGGTCGGCGTGGGTGCGCCCCCCTCCGAGGAATCAGGAGGAGTTCCCGGGATGAGCGGGATGGATCGACGGGATTTTCTCAGGTGGATCGGCGCTGGGACCGGGACGGCGGTGGCCGAGCTGGGGCTCCCGCTGAGGCTCCTGGCGGCGGCCGACCCGGATCAGAACCCGCTGGCGGGCTCGGTGGCCCGGGACTGGGAGCGGATCTACCGCGACCAGTACAGGTACGACAGCACGTTCGACTGGGTCTGCTCGCCCAACGACACCCACGCGTGCCGGGTGCGCGCGTACGTGCGCAACGGCATCGTGACGCGGCTCGGGAACACCTATGACTACCAGACCTACGCCGACCTCTACGGCAACCGCGCCACGGCCAACTGGAACCCCCGCCAGTGCGCCAAGGGGTACACGTTCCATCGCGTCCTCTACGGTCCCTATCGGCTCAAACATCCCATCGTTCGCAAAGGCTGGAAGGCGTGGGCCGATGCGGGGTTTCCCGAGCTGACGCCGGAGCTCCGGTCCAAGTACCTGTTCGACAACCGGGGACAGGACGAGTTCATCCAGATCTCCTGGGAGGACGCCTTCCACGACATGGCCAAGGCCCTTGTGGTGATCGCCGAGCGCTACAGCGGCGAGAAGGGCAAGGAACGCCTCCTGGCCCAGGGCTACCAGCCCGAGATGGTGGAGGCCACCGGCGGGGCCGGGACGCGCTGCATCAAGATGCGCGGGGGCATGGGCCTCCTGGGGGTCATCGGCAAGTACGGCATGTACCGGCTCAACAACTCTCTGGCGCTGCTCGACGCGTGGATCCGGCGGGTCAGTCCGAACGAAGCCAGGGCGGGGCGCAACTGGTCCAACTACACCTGGCACGGCGAACAGGCCCCGGGTCATCCCTGCGACCATGGGCTGCAGACCTCCGACACGGATAACAACGACCTGCGC
>JACQWB010000016.1 GCA_016209385.1 Candidatus Rokuibacteriota bacterium | reverse complement strand
CTTTGGTGTACTTCCGGTCCTTGCCCTCAGCGGCGATGGTGAGGATGTCTCCCTCCAGCTCGGCCTTGATGTCGTCGGCCTCCACTCCTGGCAGCTCGGCAATCACCCGGATGACCTCCTTCTCATCAAAGACATCCACCAGGGGCTCTCTCGCCTCCTCCACCACCGCACCCTCTTCGCCCTTCTTGATGTTGCCGAAGGTCTCGACGGTCGGTTCGCCCCCCAGGCCGACCTTGACGCTGAAGCCATAGACCCCTCTCAAGTCCTTCAGCCGCCCTTTCCCCCGTAGCTCCCCCGTCCGGGTCACCTCTGTCTTCCCCTCCGCCTCCATCTCCTTGAGGAGCTCGATGAGGTCACCGATTCCCCTGAAGAGATCGCCGAGGCCGAATCCCCCGCCGCCCTTTGTTCCTCTCATGCTTTCCTCCCTCAACCCCCGAGGCGGGCCTCGAGCCGATCGAGGCGCTCCTTCAGGGTTCGGTTCTCGTCCTCCAGGGCCCGCGCCTTCGAGGAGAGAGCGGGGTCACTTTGCCACCAGTCGATCCCCATCTCCTTGGCCTTCTCCACCGAGGCCACGAGGAGCCGGATCTTGATGTTCAGCAGCTCGATATCGGCCAGGCAGATCTTGATGTCGCCGGCGATGACAATCCCCTTGTCGAGGACCCGCTCCAGGATGTCCGCCAGGTTGGTGGTCTGAACGCTGTGGGAGATGGCCTGTGACTGTGGCATTGGCGTCCCTTATCCTCTGACTCGCGCGCGCTCGACCCTGGCCCCGCAGCCCGGACAGAACGGATAGTCGTTCTCGTAGATGTACCGCCACGTCCCTCCGCACTCCGCGCATTGCCGGGTTAACGGTTCTCCGCACTTCGGGCAGTGCTTCAGGGCCCCCCAGGTGGTCTCTCCGCACCCCGGACATTTGAATGCCCCCATCGTGTGCCTCCTCTCAACCTGCTCGCCCGACCCCCCTTTGGTGGGTGCCCGCCAGGGGCTGGCCGACCCGTGCGTAGGAGACAACCTCCAGGTCATCGCTGAGCTTCGCCTCGTAGATGTTTCTGTCCATGACTCTGGCCCGGATCCCCAGCGCCTTCGTGTATGCGTTCTCTTCAATGACCTCCACCTGGACTTCCCAGCCGTCGGAGGTCTTGCTCGTTTTGATGATTGTCCCTTCTTTCTTCAGGACCTCCCCGAGCAACCCCTGGATCACCCGGTTCACTTCTTCGATCTTCATCGCCCAAGTCCGCTCAGGCGGCACGCGGCTTCTCGGCCGCGACGTCGCTCCCAGCGGTCACTCCAGGGCCTGGAGCTGACTCGTCTCCCTCCGACCCCGCCTCTTCCTCGGCGCCCCTGGCGGCGTTGAGCTTCGCTTCCCATTCAGCCGCCAGTTTCGTGTACTCCTCTTCGTCGATCTCGTCCATCTCGTAGAGGAGCTGGAGCTCCAGGAGCTTCTCTTGGATGTAAGCCTCATCGTTTAGCTCGCGGTCGGCCAGCTCATGGATCTTGCGGAAAATGCCCACGAACCCCCTGAACGGGAGCGCAAGCAGGTCGTCGATCAAAAGCATGACCTCCTCCTTTCTCAAACTTCCCTTGCGGAACGGAAGCTCACTCCGAGCGCGGGCTTTGCCCGCGCAATCAACTCGGGCCTCGCGCGGCGGGGGGCCTGCCTGACGGCACGGCCGAACCCGCCACGCTTGAACCGCAATGGCGGGAGGCTCGGAGGGGGCCCCTCCCCACGCCTTCGGCGTCGGGGGCCCGGCCCCCTTCGAATGCAATGACCAGGTTGACAAAGTTAAAGGGTGGGAACCCACCCACGTATTTGAACCTCACCATCTCTCCGTACCGCTCAGCCAGCCTGTCCATCTGTCGGTCAAAGGCGGCCTCCCGGTCCCGGTCTACGAGGAACGCGGCATTCAGGATCATCCGCTCCCCCAGAAGGCGATTGGTCAGGCGGAAGTCGCGGCAGGCCCCCTTCAGCGCGTCCATGATTTCCTCCCGGACCCTGGCCTTCTCGGCGTCCAGCGCGGCTTCCACCATCCTGCCGATCTCCATGAGCTGCCAGGGGACCTTCGGGGATGGCAGGGAGGCGACGGCTTCCTTCCTCCGCCTGATCTCTCCGTATCGCTCTAAGATCTCCTGGTAGACGAGCGTCTCGTGGAAGATGGCCTTCACACCCACCTCCACCTTGTTGCGCATCTCCTTCAGGAGGGCCCCCAACTCGTCGTACTCCCGTTCCAGGATGGCCCGCACGGCTGCCTCATCCTCCGCGATGGTGCAGAATCTGACGGGGAGGACCGTGTGGCGCTTGAAAACGGCCTCGATCGCTTGTTCATGGGCGAGTGAGCTCTCCCGGGAAACCGGATAGCGCGTGACCGGCGAGTCACTCACCACGGCCGCGATATCGCGATGGGTGATCGTGGTGAGCTCATCCCCTCGCCCCCCCATCCCCAGGGGGCCGAAGCTCTCCTCCTCGGCCCCATCCGTGATGCAGTAGATGTACTTCCCCATGAAGGAATTCACTTAGTCTCGGTGTACGGCCTGGTCATGATTGATCTGTTCCGGCTTCGTGAGCGCTGCATCACGAGCACGTCGCAGAGCTTTGCCTTCCTGCCGTGCAAGCTCCCCTTCCACGCATCCGCGCACCCACGCCTCGCGTGGATCACTCGTTGCCGTATCTTCCCGAATCGGGTTCACACGAAGCGCCACAGCCCTCCAACACATGACTCTTACCTCAGACTCCTGAAGGAAGAACTTAAGCATCTGCATGTCCCGTCGGTGTTGGACGTCCCAACGGAGCGCCATCACGCCCAAGATGAGCGACCCGGACACCGCGAGGGAGCAGAGGATGGCTCCCGTCAGCCGGAGGCGGCTCCATCGCCTGGCGGCCCGCTCGTGAGCAGCCAGGAGTTCGGTCACATCGACCCTGACTGCCCCATTGCCCGCCGTGGCCAGCTCGATGGTCCAGCGACCTCGATGCGCGCTCGATGACACCCGGTTATCCCTTCCACCGCGCCTTGTTGGCTACGATTGCGGCGAGCGAGGAGATCCACACATTGACAACTTCCCGCAGGTTCGAAATCCAATCGAAATTCTTCATGTCACTCGTCCTTCCGTCCGGCGCGAGCGCAGGGCCGCCTCATGCTCCTTACCCGGGCTCACTCGTCAGGCCTGAGGGTGATGTTGACGAAGTTGTAAGGCGGCACCGGCCCCACGTAGGCGAACTTGATCCGCGCCCGGTACCGGAGGTCCAGTCGCTCCATCAGGTCGTCGAACTCTTTCTCCCTGGCCCGATCCACCAGGAAGGCGGCGTTAAAAAGCATCTTGTCTCCGATGGTCCGGTTAAGACGCCAATCAACAGAGAGCTTCTTCAACGCCCTGAGGAGCTCCTCTCCTTCGCGCTCCTTCTTCGCTTCCAGGGCGGCCTGAACCATCTCTCCGATGGCGATCCGCTGGGCGTGCGTCTGCCGAGAGGGCCTCTCGGCAATCTCCGCCTTCAGGCGCTTGAGCTTCTCGTTCTCGTCTACCAGCTCCTGGAAGATGAGCTCCATGTTTCGCCAGAAGGCCTTGACCCCCAGCTCGACCCTGCCGTCCATGTCCCGCAGGAGGTGCCTCAGTTCCTGGTACCGCCGCTCCAGGAGCCGCCGGATCTCCTCAGCGTTGGCCGCCACGGTGCAGAACCTGACCGGCAGCACGGTGAACTCCCTCATGGCCTGCTCGATTACCCGCTCGTGGGCCAGGAGGTTCTCTTTGGAGACCACGTATTTTCCCAGCGGAGCATTGCTGATGACTGCGCTCAGGTCGCGGTAGGCGATGGTCTCCACATCTTCGCCGCCCATGCCGATGGGGCCCAAGTTCCGCTCCTCCTTCGTCCCGATGATTCCGTAGAGGTACTTCCCCTCCTCACGCACCGCCGGGCTCCTGAGCCCGCTGGAGGAGCCTCACCGCCACTACCTCCCTCACGTCCCGCGCGCGAAAGGACGAGCCCACCCGGCGGTACTCCCCCAGGAGCCGGTAGGCCTCGGTCACCGCCTCAAACGACCCGGCCGCGTCGTGGCCGGCCTCGCCGGCCTGCCGGGGGGCATGGTCCGGGTGGCACTGTTGGACGAGTCGCCGATACGCATCCCTGATCTCGGCCAAGCAGGCGTCCTCAGGGAGTCCCAGGAGCCCCCGCGCCCGGTCGATGGTCTCAAACTCGAACGTCTTGATCTCCACGGTACCGAAGCTGTAGGGCGGCAGAGGCCCCACACATCGGAAATCGACCGAGTCGCAGTAGCGATCGTTGAGCTGCTCCAGGGTTTCGCTGACCTCTCCTTCCTTGGTCCCGTCCACCAGGAAGGCCGTGTTGAGGATCATCCTGTCGTCCAGGAGGGCGTGAGCGCAGATATCCCAGGCCAGGGGCTTGAGGGCTTCGACGATCTCAGCCGCCCGCTCTTCTCGCATCTGGTCCAGCCGCGCCTTGACCGTCTGGCCGATCCTGATCCGCTCTTCCGTGG
>JACQWB010000015.1 GCA_016209385.1 Candidatus Rokuibacteriota bacterium | reverse complement strand
TGGGTGCACGACTTGTCAGGTCTGGTGCGGCGTTGGGCTCCTTAGAGCGTTTTTAGGGCGGCCAGCGCGGGAACGCGGCAGGTGAGGTTCGAGCCGAGGGACGTCGGCCATGCCGCAGGCAGCGGGCACCCGCCGCAGGCGGGTCGCACGAGGCGAGGGCCCAATTATGATAGGCTACGACCTATGCGGTGGTTGATCGTGCTCCCGTTCGAGCGCCCCGGGCACATGGGGATGGACTTCGCCGACGAGCTGCGCGCGATGGGTCACGAGGCCCGCACCTTCACGTACCGCCGTGACAACCCGCTCTACAAGAACCGGGGAACCAAGGCGGCCTACGAGCTCTGGATCCTCAGACGCCTCGAGCGCGCCTGCCTGGAGTGGCGGCCCGGGATCATCTTGGTGTTCAAGGGTGCGCCCATCACCCCCGGGCTCATCCGCCGCGTGAAGGCCAGGCTCGACGCGCTCTGTCTCAACTTCTTTCCGGACAACCCGCTGTGGATGATACCCTTCGACCGCGTCGAGGCCTACGATCTCCTCTTCACGAAGGAGCGCTACGCCCTCCGGAGTCTCCAGCAAGCGGGGCTCAGGAACCTCCACTACCTCCCCTGGTACTGCGTTCCCGCGCTGCACCACCCGGTGAGCCTCACGCCGGAGGAGCAGCAGCGGTACGGTTCGCCGGTCTCCTTCGTCGGGAGCCGTTATCCCTACCGGGAGCGTTGCCTGCGGGAGCTGGCCGACTACCCGCTCAGGCTCTGGGGACCCGGGTGGGCCCAGAGCGACGACCCGCTCGTGCGGCGGATGGTGGCAGGGCCGCCCGTGTGGGGACGGGAGAAGCTGCTGGTCTACTCGGGCTCGACGCTCTCGCTGAATCACCACCACCCGATGAACGATATCGTGGGCGTGAACGCCCGGACCTTCGAGCTCGCCGCCAGCGGCGCCTGCCAGGTGGTCGACCACAAGGAGGAACTGGACCTCCTCTTCAAACCCGGCGAGGAGGTGCTGGTGTACCGCGACTTGACCGGACTCCGGCGCCACCTCGACTACTACCTCGCCCACCCGGACGAGGCCCGCGCCATCGGCGAAAACGCCCGGCGGCGGGCCCTCGCCGACCACACGCTGCGGCACCGGATCGACGAGATGCTCGCCGTGGTGGAGCAGCGCTTCGGCCGCCGGTGGTGAACATGGGTCTCGGGGGGATGCGTCGCTCGCTCCGGCCTCCTCGCCTCGACGCGCATGGCTCGCTCGGACGCCTCCGCTGGCCCCCCCAACCCCCCGCGGCGGGGGGTTGTCCTCGCGGCCCACTTCGTGGGACCGCTCGGAGCGCTGCGGCGTCCTGCGCCTCGCCGCGCGCTACGGCTCGTCGGAGTCGCTCGACTGACGCATCCCCCCTCGCCCGGCCCGCGCCCGGCGACGCGTTATGAGCGCAGAATCATACGCGACGGGGCTCCGGTGCATCGACTGCGGGGCTGCATTCCCCCTCGAGTACCGGCTCGAGTGCGGCCGCTGCCGCGGGCTCCTCGAGCTGACCTACGATCTCGAAGGTCTCAAGCGCGCCGGTCCTCAGGTCTTCGCGGGGAGGGGCCTCTGGCGCTACAGCCCGGTCCTGCCCATCGCGGACCGCGCACACCGGGTGACGCTCGGGGAGGGTCAGACCCCGCTCCTCGAGTGCCCGGCCCTGGCCCGCCACCTCGGCGTCAGGCGGCTCCTGGTGAAGTTCGACGGCACCAACCCCACCGGCACCGTCAAGGATCGCTCCTCGGCCACGGCGGTCTCCGCAGCGCTCCAGTTCGGCTATCCGATCACCTCGGTCGTGAGCTCGGGGAACGCTGGCTCCTCCATCGCGGCGTACTCGGCGCGCGCGGGCCTCCGGTCCCTCATCTTCGCCTACGAGCGCGCCTCGGCGCCGAAGCTCCTCCACATGTCGGCGACCACGGCCGACCTCGTCATCTACAAGGGCGTCTACGACGACCTGATCGTCCACTGGGACCGGCTGGTCGAGGAGCGGCTCTTCTTCGACTGCGGGGCCTCGCGCAACGCCTACAAGCAGGAGGGGAAAAAGACCCTGGCCTACGAGATCGCCGAGCAGACTGACTTCGAGCTTCCCGACGTGGTGGTTGCGCCGGTCGCGGTGGGGGAGACCTTCATCGCCACCTACCGGGGCTTCGGGGAGATGGTCGCCATGGGGTGGATCGCGAAGGTCCCGCTGATGGTCGCCGCTCAGGCCGCGCGCGCCAACGCCATCGTCCGGGCCTGGCGCGAGGGAAAGCCGATCCAGCCGATCAAGATCGGCTACACGGTCGCCGAAGGGCTCGCGGCGGGCGACCCGGGGAAGAAGGGAGACTGGACGCTCAGGATCCTCCGCGAGCACGGCGGGCCGGCGGCGGACGCCGACGACGAGGAGATCCTCAAGACCCAGAAGCTCCTGGCCAGAACCGAGGGGATCTGGGCGGGGCCCACGGGTGTTGCGACGCTGGCCGCGCTCATCCGGCTCCTCGCCGACAGGAAGCTCGACCCCGCTCAGACGATTTGTGTCATCGTGACGGAGACGGGACTCAAGACCGAAGCCGAGCTGCCGAGCCGCGAGGGTACGGCCTTCGATTACGCGGGCCTGAAGGACCTGGTCCTGTCCCGCCTGCGCCAACCCGGCTAGGTTGCTCGGAGGGGGACTCCGCCCCCCTTCCGATGCCTCCCCCCGTTGCAGTTCGAGCGTGGCGGGTTCGGCCATGCCGTGAGGCAGGCCACCCGCCGCGGGAGGCGCGAGTTGATCGCGCGGGCCAAGCCCGCGCTCGAACCGTAGTCTGAATAACGGCCCGTCGGGCGCCGGCTCCGCCGACGCAACCCTCCCCTGGGGGAGGCTTCGGAGGGGGCCCGGGTACCCACGCCGAAGGCGTGGGTGTCCCCCTCCGATTACTAGAAGAGCGCGAGCTGGGCCTGCGCTGCCTCGGTCGGAGCAGCGGGTCCCGCGCCGAAGATGCTCACCTTGCCGTATACACCGTCGTAGCCGGGGGTGATGGAGAGCTCGCCGGCGCGCACCCGGCGAATCCCGTCGAGGATCCGCGGGGGCGTGAAGCGCGCAAGCTCAGCTTCCGGCAGGTCGATCAGGATCGCCAGCTCGCTTCCCCCGGCGGCGATGAGCCGCATCCACTCGCTCTCTACCGCTCCGGTCTCCGCCCCCACCCCGAGCGCCTCGGCAACGATCTCGGCCAGCGGCACCAGGTTCCGGCCCGGGACCGCGCGCGCGGGAACGAACCCCTCCGGGCGATCCGCCAGGGCCTCGACCCGGTGCATCACGCCGACCGTCACCGGCCTGCCGCAGCCCGTGCATCGGCCGCCGTGCCGCCGGGTCTCCTCGGGTGGCCACGAGACCCCGCAGGCCCGGTGGCCGTCCCAGTGGTACTTCCCCTCGTGGGGGAAGAACTCGATGGTGAAGAGGAAGCGGGCCGGGTCGCGGCATCGGATGGCGTCCAGGATCCCGCGATAGGTGAGCTCGGCGTCCAGCACGTTGGCCTCCCGCGCGATTCGGGAGGGCGAGTGGGCGTCGGAGTTGGAGATGAGAGCGATCCGGTCGAGCGCCGACCAGCGCCAGTTCATGGGCGGGTCGGAGGAGAGCCCGGTCTCGATGGCGAAGATCCGGGCCGCCGCCGCGCCGTAGCACTCCTCCAGCGAGTCGAAGCCCGAGTTGGCGCCGAAGACCGAGGACCAGGGGGTCCACGCGTGGGCGGGCACCAGCGCGCACTCAGCGGAGACATCGAGCACCATCTGCGCCAGGTCGCGCGCCGCGCAGCCGAGCATGGGGCGGCCGTCGGAGGCGAGCTTTCCGTAGCCGGCGAGGACCCGGTTGATCCTGGCCGCGATCTCCAGCGACGGTGCGAAGATCAGCGTGTGGATGCGGCGCTGCCGGCCGCCCTGAACGTAGACGTTGGAGACCTCCACCGTGAGCATGAAGCTGACGTCCCGGGGACCGCGCTTGAGCACGAAGAGCCCGTTCCCCGTGGGGGCCAGCTTGGCTTTCAACTCGGCGAAGTACGTGGGGTGCGTGAAATCGCCGGTGCCGAGCAGCGTCACCCCCTTCCACCGGGCCCAGCGCGCCAGGGTCTCCACCTCCATGTCACGGCTCGTGGCGCGGCTATACCGCGAGTGGACGTGGAAATCGGCGACGACGCGCATAGGCTCCTGTACCACATCACGCAGGGGCTGTCAAGAGGCTGAGCCCTATATCTTGGGCTCAGAGCGGGTAGGGACGCAGCTCCTCGGCGATCTCCACCGGTCCGGCGAAATGGGCGCGTGCCTCCGCGGCGAGCGCCTCGAGCTCGTCGTGGTAGGCGGCCTCGATGTGGGTCAGGATCAGCCTCCCGACGCCAGCCTTGGCGGCGATCTGCCCCGCCTCGGCCGCGGTCGAGTGGGCGCCGAATCTTCCCCGGTCGCGATGGGAAAACGTCGCTTCGTGGATCAGCGTGTGCGTGCCCGCCGCCAGCCGGACGACCGCCTCGCAGGGTTCCGTGTCGGAGGAGTAGACCACAGCGGTCTCCCGCTCGGGCACCTCGACCCGGACCGCCAGGTTGGGCATGGTCCCGTGGGCGTTCGGGGAAGCGCTCACGCGAAAGGACGGGCTCCGAAACACCTCCACCCCTTCCCTCGCCAGCACCTCCCGAACCGACAGCGGGAACATCCCCGGCCGCTCCCACAGGCGAAAGATCCGGAGCAGCTCCGTGATGGCCTCCACGTGCTCGGGGCGGCAGAACACCGGGAGCGGGGCCGCGCGCCCCAGCAGAATCAGATTCTGGACGAGCGCCGGCAGGCCGTAGGCGTGGTCCGGGTGGAGATGGGTGATGAGGACATGGGTCAGGTCGAGGGGGTCCACGCCCGCGGCGAGAAGCTTCTGCGTCGGGCTCCCGCCGCAGTCCACGAGGAGGACCTCCTCGCGCCCGACGAAGACGAGCGAGGTCGTGTCCCGCGTGCGGGACGGGATCGCCCCGGACGTCCCGAGGAAGGCGAAGTGCATCTCACCGGGACCGCTTGAGCAGGACCGGGATTCCGACGACGGCGGCGGCGATGGCAAGGCCGCTGACGAGCTGGGCTATCCGGATCGATCCGAACATCAGGCTGTCGGTCCTGAGGGCCTCCACGAGCAAGCGTCCGATGGAGTAGAGCCCGACGTAGGCGAGGAAGAGGCTCCCGGGCGCCCGCGCGAGCCGATCCCGCAGGACGAACGCCACGAGGCCGAAGACGACCAGGTCCCAGAGCGACTCGTAGAGGAACGTGGGGTGAAAGTACTCTACCTGCGCGTACTCCAACGGCCGGTGGGGCGGCGAGATGTAGAGCTTCCAGGGAAGGTCCGTCGGCGTGCCGAAGGCTTCCTGGTTGAAGAAGTTGCCCCAGCGGCCGATCCCCTGCCCCAGCGCCAGACTCGGCGCCACCACGTCCAGGTACCGGGCCAGCGGCAGACGCTTGGACCAGGCGTAGATACCGCCCACGAGGAGTCCGCCGAGGAGCCCGCCGTGGATCGCGAGCCCGCCCTCCCAGACCGCGACGATCTTCCGCGGGAACTGGCTGTAGTACGCCCAGTTGAACGCCACGTAGTAAAGCCGGGCCCCCACGAGGCCACCCAGCAGGGCCCATTCCGCCGTCTTGAGCAGGCTCTCGGGGTCCGCACCCCGGCGCTTGGCCTCGCGATAGGCGAGCCAGAGCCCCAGCGCCATGGCCGTGGCCATGAGGAGTCCGTACCACCGGATGCTCAGCGGGCCCACGTGAAAGGCGATCGGACCGGGCGAGCGGAACATCACCAAGAAAGGTGGGGAACGGAACCGCAGCGGCTCACGCCCTCCTTATACGGCTCGGGGCCCCCCCTGTCAACGAAAACTCTAATTCCGGCGGTATTTTGTTTGACCTGTCTCTCTACACTTCGATATACTCTAAAAAGTCGCCCCTTTCACCGAACAGGAGCTATCTCGTGCCATCCAACGGAATCCTGACGATCGGCGTCGTGGACCTCGTCGTCAATGCGGGTCCAGTCGCAAAGTTCGTCCTGGCTGTCCTCGCGATCTTCTCGGTGGTCTGCTGGGCCCTCATCGTCGAGAAGTGGCTGGAGTTCCGGCGCGTCAAAAAGGAAACGGTGCGCTTCCTGAAGGCCTTCCGGGAAGGGCGGCGCTTCTCGGTCGTGTACGCCGCCGCCAAGAAGTACCGCGAGAGTCCGCTGGGCCAGCTCTACGCCGCGGCCTACCAAGAGGTCGCGGGCGTGGCACCCGTCGCCGAGATGGTGGACCACTTGCTCGACGACCCGGAGGAAGGCCTGGGCTCCGAGCGGCTGGAGGCGGTGGACCGCGCCATGCGGCGGGCCGCCTCGGTGGAGATCGCCCGGATGGAGCGTTACCTGCCGTTCCTCGCCACGACGGCGAGCGCCACCCCCTTCATCGGCCTCTTCGGCACCGTGTGGGGGGTCATGGAGTCGTTCCGGGGAATCGGCTCGCAGGGCTCGGCGAGCCTCGCGGTCGTCGCGCCCGGGATCTCCGAGGCGCTCATCGCGACGGCGGCAGGCCTCGGCGCGGCGATTCCGGCGGTCATCGCGTACAACTTCTTCGTCAACCGGGTCAAGCGGTGGGCGAGCGAGATGGAGGGGTTCAACCTGGACCTGCTGAACCTCTTCGTCCGGCCGGTGCCGAAGACCGGACGGCCGAGCAAAGATGGCTTTTAACCCGGATGCCGGGGGCGGCGGGGCGGCCCGGCGAATCGGGGCCTCGCTCGCCGAGATCAACGTCATCCCGCTGGTCGACGTCGTGCTGGTCTTGCTGCTGATCTTCATGCTCACCGCCCCGATGATGTACCGCGGCATCGACGTGAGCCTCCCCAAGACCACGACGAAGCCCACGGCGGTGGAGGAGCGGATCGTCCTCACGGTGACCAAGGACCAGGCGATCTACCTGAACGAGAAGCCAGTGCCCCTCGCAGGGCTGCACGGCCGGCTGCGCCAGCTCTTCAAGGACCGGGCCGACAAAACCCTCTACCTGAAAGCTGACCGGACGCTCTCCTACGGGTTCGTGGTCGAGACCATGGATCGCGTGCGCCGGGCCGGGGTGGAGCGGCTGGGGATGGTGACCGAACCTGCGTCCCGGGAGCGCTGAAGATTACTAGCGTTGCCATGGATCTTCCGATGGGACCCTGGAGGCGGCGTCCCGGCCCGGCGCTCCGCGGTGGGACGCTCCCGATGCGGGGGATGACGGCGTCGGTTGCCGGCCACGTGCTCGCCCTCGTGCTGGCCTTCCTCGCCGGCATCTGGAGCGAGCCCAGGGCGAAGGTTTACGTCGTGAACTTGGTCGCGGGGCTCCCGAGCCCGCGCCCCGAACCCTCCAGCGCGGTCAGGGCCCAGCCCGTCGCGGCGCCCCCGAAGGCCCCGCCCGCGGTCCCGCGCACGCCGCAGCTTCCTCCGCGCCCCGCCGAGGCCCGGCCAGCCGAGCTGCCCCCGCGCCCCGCGGACGTCGCCCGGCCCCCCGACCTGCCCCCGCGCCGCGCCGAGGTCGTCCGGCCCGGCGAACTCGAACCAGTACACCTTCCGGATCCCAAACTGCCGCCCGCGCGCCGCGCCGAGGTCGTCCGGCCTGCCGAGCTACCTCCGCCGACGCTGGCGCGCCCCGAAGAGCGAAAGCCCGTGCTTCCGCCCCGGGTCGCCGAACTCCCCCGCGCGCGCGAGGTCCCGCCGCTAGCCCCGCGCCGCGAAGCGAAGGACCAACCCGCCGAGCGGCCCGCCCCGCCCCGGGTTTCACCGCTGCCGGCGTCGGAGTCCACGAGTAGGCCCGCCGAGGCTCCCCCGGCACGCTCGCTCGTCGCGGGCCAGGGCAAGGCAACGGTCAGCGCCGACAGCGATTTCCCCTTCGCCTGGTATCTCCGACAGGTCCTCTCGAAGGTCGAGGAAGAATGGGCCAAGCGGCCGCCGATCTCCGATCCGCCCCAACGGCCGATCATCTTTGTCGAAATCCTGCGGAACGGCTCTATCAACCAGCCCCGGCTCGAGAAGAAGTCGGGCAACGAGTTCTACGATCAGGCGGCGCTCCGTGCGATCATCAACGCGAGCCCGTTTCCGCGGTTGCCTGACGAGTGGAACCGCCCCACGCTGCGAATCCAGTTCGGCTTCGAGCTCCAGTCCGGCCGAGGTTAGGGGGTGCGAGTGTCAAGGATCGTGCGGACGTCGGCGCTCCTCGCGGGCCTCTGCGGCGTGATCATCGCCCCGGCTGCCTCTGACTCGCAGGGGGTGGATGTATTCCTGAACGTGATGGCCGGCGGGGCGAAGAAGCTGAACATCGCCCTCCCGACGTTCACGCTGGTCGGGGGTTCGGACCCGGACAAGCTGGCGTCGAAGCTTCCCGAGATCATCGGCCGGGATCTCACCTTCTCCGCGCTCTTCAGCGTGGTCGCGGGAACCGATCCCCTCCCCGCCGACGACCCGGCCACCGTCAAGAAGGCCTGGAGCGATTTCGCCAGCGCCGGCGCCCATGCGGCCCTCCACGGTTTCCTGCGCGTCCGCGGCCAGGTGGTGGAGACCGAGGTCCGCCTCTACGACCTCACGAGCCCGGACCAGCACCGGATCACTAGCTTCGTCCGGGCTGCTGCGGTCAAGGACCACCGCCGGCTAGCGCACAAGATCGCGGACGAGGTCGTCCACCAGTTCACGGGCGAGCCGGGCATCGCCGATACCAAGATCGCGTACGCGGGCAGCGTTGGGACGTCGAAGGAGATCTTCGTCATGGACTCCGACGCGGCCGCCCCGTTCCGTCTGACCCATACCGACTCCATCAACCTCTCCGCCGTCTGGCACCCGGACGCCCGCTCCCTCGCCTTCACGTCCTACATGTGGGGCTACCCCTACCTCTTCCGCCTCTTCGTCTTCGAGAAACGCCCGATCCAGACCCTGGCCTCGTTCACCGGGATCAACTCCAGTCCCGCCTGGAGCCCGGACGGGAAGTCGGTCGCGCTGACGCTGACCAAGGACGGCAACCCCGAGATCTACGTGCTCAACGTCGCCACCGGCACCCTGCGCCGCCTGACCAACCACTGGGGGATCGACACCGAGCCGACGTGGGCGCCGACCGGACGCGAGATCGCCTTCGTCTCCGACCGCGCCGGGACGCCGCGGATCTTCCTCATGGACGCCGAGGGGGCCAACGTGCGCCGCCTGACCCCCAGCGGGTTCAACACGCAGCCCCGCTGGTCGCCGAAGGGTGACGTGATCGTCTACACCTCGCGCCAGGGGAACCACGACGTTTGGGCGATCAACGTCGACGGCTCCAACCCGCGGCGGCTGACCGCGGGGCCCGGGTCCAACGAGAGCGCGTCGTGGGCGCCCAACGGCCGGCACCTGGTGTTCCAGTCGAACCGGCTCGGGGGCTGGCGGCTCTTCACGATGCTGGCCGATGGCTCTGAGCAGCAGCCGCTCACCCGAGGACCCGGGGAGTCCACAAGCCCTTCGTGGTCTCCGCGCCTTCCGTGGTAGGATGGACCATCTCTTTTTACCCGTCTTCACGAGCTGCCAAAAAGGAGGGAGCAACACCATGGTCCAGCGACGACAAGTCATCTTGATCTTCCCGGTGCTGGCGCTGGCGCTTCTCCTCACGGGGTGCCCGAAGCGGCCGGCGACGACCACGGCTGCGGTGCCCGCGCCGGCAGCGCCAGCTCCATCTGTCTCTGCTGCTCCGGCTCCTGGAGTCGGTGCGATGCCCGGAGCGCCCACTGTCGGACGGCCTGGTGCTCCCGGCGTTACTCCTGGTGCTCCCGGCGTTACTCCTGGTGCTCCCGGCGTTACTCCTGGTGCCCCCGGCGTCACTCCCGGTGCCCCCGGCGCTCCTCGTCCCGGCGTTCCCGGTGCGCCCGGGCCTGCCGTGACCCCCGGAGCTCCTGCCCCCGCGCGGCCTCCGGCGCCCAGGGAGTTCGCCGCGATCACAGAGCTCCAAGATATCCACTTCGACTTCGACAAGTACGACATCCGCCCGGGCGACGCCAAGATCCTCGACGAGAACGCGAAGTGGATGAAGACCAACCAGAGGCACCTCGTCCTCATCGAGGGCCACTGCGACGAGCGCGGGACCAACGAGTACAACCTGGCCCTCGGCGAGCGCCGTGCCAAGGCGACGATGAACTATCTGGTCGCCCAGGGCGTGCAGGCTGGCCGGATCACGATCATCAGCTACGGCGAGGAGCGCCCGGTCTGCACGCAGAAGAACGAGGAGTGCTGGGCTCAGAACCGCCGGGCGCATTTCCTGGTGAAGGCCCAGTAAGTCAGGCGGCGGGCACCCGGGGCGTCCTCCCGCGTCCCCGCCGAGCGAGTACCTGAAAACGCTCAAGACGCGAGCGTCGGGGGCGCCCATCGGAGGCGAGGCGGGCCGCCCCCGCGCGACGGGCGTCGACGTGTCGGCAACGCAACTCCAGTTCTGGGGCGTTCTGGTTCCTCCGACCCGAAGGCGATGAAGACCCGCCGAAGCGTTGTCCTGAGTTTCGTCCTCACGGCCGCAGCGCTCTTGGCCGCGTCACCCGCGGCCGGCCTCTCGGAGGTCGACCGGCTCTGGCTGGTGGGGAGCCAGGCGTTCGACGACCAGATCTACGGGCTTGCCGAGCGCGTCCTGGTTCGTTTCATCCGGGAGTACCCCGACGAGCGGCGCGCGCCGGCGGCGGTTCTCCTCCTGGCAAAGAGCCGCGTGGCCCTCGGCACCCTCGACCGGGCGCTCGAGGACTTTCGGCGGGCCCGGCGCTTCCCGACTCCCCCCGGGGTGCCCGGTGAAGCAGCATTCTGGGAGGGGGAAATCCTCTACCGGCTCAAGCGCTACCCCGAGGCGCAGGCCGCGTACCAGGCTGTCCTGCGCGAGGCTGCCTCGCCGCTCGCCCCCGACGCCCTCTACGGCCTTGGCCTCGCGAGCCTTGCTCGGAACCAGCTCGACCCCGCCGTGGGCTCGTTCCGCCGGCTCCTGAGCGGTTGGCCCGCCCACGGGAGTGCACCAGCGGCCACGTACCACCTGGCGCGAAGCCTCGCCGACCTCCACCGACCGACCGAGGTGCGCTCCGTGCTGGCGGACTACGAGACCACCTACCCCAACAGCCCCTGGCTCGGCGAAGCTCTCTACCTTCGGGGATGGAGCCAGCTCACCACGGGCGAGTACGCGGCCGCCACCGAGGGCCTCCAGAGCTTCCTCCAGCGCGCTCCCGCCCACGAGCTGGCCCCGCAGGCCCGGCTCTACCTGGCCGAGGCGCTCCTCCACCGCGGCAAAAAAGCCGACGGCCTTCGGCAGCTTCACACCCTCGTGCAGGCGCCCGGCACCGCGCCGACACTTCTGTACGAGGGGGGCCTGCTGGCTCAACGCTTCGACTCGCCCGCCGAGTCGGAGCAGGCCTGGCGAGAGCTTCAGACCCAGTTCCCGACCCACCCCCTGGCCGCCCAGGCGAGCCTCCACCTGGCCCGGGCCGCCTTCAGCCATCAGCGCTACGCCGACGCCCTCGCCGCGGCCACCACTGCCACCGCCAGCCCCGACCCCCAGGTCCACCTCGAAGCCCGCCTGCTCAGCGGTGAAAGCCTGCTCCAGCTCAGGCGCTACGCCGAAGCCCAGGTGGCATTCGAGGCCGTGCTCGGCGACCCCTCCTCCCCGCTGGTCCCCGATGCCCTCTACGGCCTGGGCCGGGCTGCCCTGCACCAGAACCATCTCGAGCGCGCCGTGGACGCATTCCGCCAGCTGCTCAAGGGCTGGCCTACCCACAGCAGTGCCGCGGCGGCCACCTACCAGCTGGCCCGCACCCTCGCCGACCTGAACCGCCCTGTCGAAGCGGGTTCCGTCCTCGCTGACTACGAAACCGCCCATCCGACCAGCCCCTGGCTCGGCGATGCCCTCTACCTCCGCGGTTGGAGCCAGCTCACCACCGGTCAGATGGAGGCTGCTACCGCTACCCTTCAGAGCTTCCTCGCCCGGGCTCCCACCCACGAGCTGGCCCCGCAAGCCCAGCTCCACCTCGCCGAGGCCCTCCTCCGCCAGGGGAATAAAACCCAGGGCTTCAGGCAGCTCCAGACCCTGCTGCAGGCCCGCTCCGCTAGCGCTCTGCTCCTCTACGATGCTGGCTTGCTTGCTCACCGCTTCGACTCCCCGGCCGACGCCGAACAGGCCTGGCGACAGCTTCAGGCCCAGTTCCCGACCCACCCCCTGGCCGCCCAGGCGAGCCTCCAACTGGCCCGGGCCTCCTTCAGCCATCAGCGCTACGCCGACGCCCTCGCCGCGGCCATCACCGCCACCGCCAGCCCCGACCCTCAGGTCCGCCTCGAAGCCCGCGTGCTCAGCGGTGAAAGCCTGCTCCAGCTCAGGCGCGACCGAGCGGCCCTCGAGGCGTTCAAGACCGCGGTCGAGGAAAGCCCAGAGGACCATCCGCTTCGATTCCGTGCGGTCGCGGGACTCGGTCTGGCCCACGAGCGCCTCGAGCACTGGGCAGAGGCCGCACGCTTCTACCAGCAGGTTGCTACGAGCGGCGATGACGTGCTCAAGAAGTGGGCGAGGGAGCGCTTGGCCTCCGTGAAGGCGCAGCGCGACCGGTCCGGCAGCGGGAAGACGCGAAGCCCCGCGCGTGAACGCGCGCCGACTGCGCCACCGAGCGCCCGGCCTTAAGGCGCCAGGTCCGCGCCGTGGCCCGGAAGCGCGCCACTGCCACCCCCATCGCGCGGGCGCGATTTCCGGTTGTCGTCCGCTTCGAAAATCGACGGGGACTGAGAGACGCTTCTGATATGATGGAAGCGCGTCAAACGTCGCGAAAGGAGAGCATGTCATCGATGAAGAACACACTGTCGGGATTGCGCCCCGCCATGCTGTTGCTCGTGCTCATCCCCGTCCTGGCCAGCCTCCTCGCGAGCTGCGCCAAGCGACCGGTCGCGACAGCGGCGGCACCGGTGCCGACTGTTTCCGCCGCGACAGCTCCAGCATCGCCGAGGCCCACGCGCGCGGCGCCGTTACCCCAGATGACCGCGGCGACGCCGCCGGTGGGTTCAGCAGGCCGGGGAACTCAGAGCCCACCCGCCGCGGCCCGGCCGCCCGCCCCGAAGGAGTTCACCGCCATCAAGGAAGTGAGGCCGATCCACTTCGACTTTGACAAGTATGAGATCAGGCCGGGAGACGCGAAGATCTTAGACGAGAACGCCAAGTGGATGAAGGACAACGCGGACAACCTGATCCTGATCGAGGGGCACGCCGACGAGCGCGGCACCAACGAGTATAACCTCGCCCTCGGCGAGCGCCGCGCCAAAGCCACGATGAGTTACCTGGTTGCCCAGGGCGTCGCGGCCAGTCGGATGACGCTGATCAGTTACGGAGAGGAGCGGCCGTTCTGCATCGAAAAGAGCCAGGCGTGCTGGGCCCAGAACCGACGGAGCAGCTTTCTGGTGAAGCCCCGCTAGCACAATCGGAGGGGGCCTCGACGGCCCCCTCCGAGGCCTCCCCCAGGAATCGGTTGCGCGGGCGAAGCCCGCGCTCGGAGGGTATTGACTCCGAGACGCTCCTAGGGCGAACTGAAGCGGGGCGATGTCCCCGGAAGACGCCGGAGGCAGCACCAAAAACGACCGGGGGATGCGGCAACCCGGCCACCGATTATCACGCCGGTTGAGGACCAAGGGGTTTCTTCTCGTCGTTTTCCTGTTCGCCACCGGATGCGCCGAGACCATGGGCATCGCGACGGAACGGGAGTTCGCCCAGCTCCGCGATGAGGTGAGTCAGCTCCGCCAGGACCTGACCGCCATGACGCTCTCCACCCAGCGCACCCGCAGCCAGGCCGAGACCCGATTCACCCAGGTTGAGCGTCAGACGCGTGACCAGCAGGCCGAAGCTCAGCGGCAGATGGCCCTGCTCCAGACGCGGGCCGAGGCGCTCTCCGCCGAGATCGCGCGGCTGGCCGGGCGGCTCGACGAGATCTCCCACGAGATACAGAAGCTGCGCCGACAGACCGGCGCGGGGCCGTCCCAGACCTCACCGCCGCTGGCCGGCGCGGCCCCCGCGCCCTCCCAGCAGCGCGGCGGTCCTCAGCAGGCGGACATGTACCAGGCCGCGTACCTGGACTTCAGCAAAGGCAACTACCCGCTGGCCATGGCGGGATTCCGGGAGTTCGTTCGGCGGTTCCCCGACTCAGACCTCGCCGACAACGCCCAGTACTGGATCGGCGAGGCCAATTTCAGCCTGGCCCGGACCTACAGCACCCAGGGACAGGCCGACAAGGCCATAGCGGCGCTCGAGCAGGCGGTCCAGGAGTTCCGCAAGGTGATCGTCAACTACCCGCGGGGGGACAAAGCGCCCACGGCCCTCTACAAGGAGGCCATCGCGCTGCTGGAACTCAAGCGGACGAGCCTCGCGCGCGCGCGGTTTCAGTACCTCCTGGACCACTTCCCCCAGTCCGAGGAAGCGCCGCTGGCGCGTGAGCGGCTGGCAGGATTGAAGGAGTCGGGGGAGCGCTAGTAGGCGACGCAGACGGGCGCCGCCCACACCTGCTGGTAGTACCCGCCGCCGAGAGTTCTCCATTCCCAGTGGCCCTCGATCCAGGTCCCGTAGGGCGACCACGCCCCGGGAACCCACACCTCCTGGGTGTAGCTCTGCGGGATCCACTGGTGGGTCCAGTAGCCGGGGACCCAACGACACGGCGGCGGCGAGGTTACGATGAACACCGGGCTGGGGACGACGATGACGGGGTGATGATGGACGTGGGCGGGGAACTTGTGAAAGCTGGACGCGACGGGGCCTTTGTGCAGAGGCGTGTGGTGGAAGTGATGACCCCCGTGGACGAACAGGTGCCCGCCGTGGTGGACCGCGGGGCCACCCTTGATCACGATCTTCACGCCGCCGGCTCCCGCGGTGTCGGGGCTCGCGGCGACGAGCGCTAGACCCAGGAGGGCACTGACCAGGACGGGAAGCGCCATCCCTGCCTCACCGCCTCACCTCCTCGGACTGGCGACGCGACTGGTCCAGGGCGGTGTCGAGCCCGAAGACCCAGATCACGGTCATCTCTTGCTCGGGCGGGGCGAAGACCATCACGCTCGTGTTGGGGTTGGATACTTCCACGGTCCGCACGACGATCCCCGGCGCCGGGACCTCGACCTGGTCGTTGCCGCGCCAGAAGAAGACGCCGACGACAAGGAGCCCCGCCACGGCCGAGCCGAGCGCGAGGCGGGGAAGCCAGCCGAGAGACCAGGCGGGACGGGATCGCCCGACGGACCGCCTGGCAACCGAACCCTCCGCTGCGAGGCGTGTGCGGATCCCCGACCAGAACCCGGCCCATTCGGGCTCAGCGGTCTCGGCGGCCGCACCACGCACGAGGGCGGTGAGCTGCTCCTGACCTTCCGCCCACTGCCGGCAGCCGGCGCAGCTCCTCAGGTGGCGCGCAACGCCCTGGGCCTGGCTCTCAGGCAGGGCCCGGTCGACGTAAGCAACAACCCGGCGTCGAAGCCAGAGGCAGCTAAGCGTCATTCGAGGCAACCCCCTGTCTTCACAACCCGTTGGACGCCCGCCCGAGCCGCACTATTCACCCCTAAAAACGCTCTAAGGAGCCCAACGCCGCACCAGACCTGACAAGTCGTGCACCCATTTGGTGAAAGGAGGACCAAAGGGGGCAGTCGTAGTATCGTAGGCTCGGGTGGTACGGCGCGGACTCCGATCAGCGTGGGCC
>JACQWB010000014.1 GCA_016209385.1 Candidatus Rokuibacteriota bacterium | reverse complement strand
GTAGTAGGGGTGCCACTTCGTCGTCCGCATGAACTCCTCGCACGACACGGCGTTCCAGTGGAGCGTCTTGTGCTTCTTGGTGACGTCCATGACGGCCATCGTGGCGCCGCTCGAGATTGACCCCACCAGGAGTTTGACACCATCCTGGAGGATCAGCTTCTCGGCCTTGCGGACCGCGGGGCCGGGTTTGGTGTCGTCGTCCTCCGAGATCACCTCGAGCTTCTTCCCCAGCAGCCCGCCCCTGGCGTTGATCTCCTCCACCGCCAGCACCACGCCCATGGTCTGCCAGCGGCCGTAGCCCTCGAACACGCCCACCTTGGAGCCAAGGTCCCCGATCTTGACGACGTGGTCACTCGCAAATGCCACGGGGACCGTGCCCACGGCGAGGACGATGGCAAGCACGACACCCAGATAGCGTTTCATAAGGGGCCTCCTTTCACCCGCCCGCGAGTCCCGGAGCGGGCACTCTCGAAACCGTTGCTCGCACCCGGAAGTTCCCAGCCGGCGTCGTCCGGCTAGTTGACTCGGAGGGGGGCTTCGCCCCCCTTCCGAACCTCCCCCAGGATCGGGTGCGCCGGCCGGGTACCCGCGCCAGGGGCGCGGGTGGGCGCTCGAACGCGCTTATTCCGACAGGCGGCTAGCGTTTGGGAAGGAACTCCTTCGCCTCCCCTGCCCACGCCGCGCGCGCTCCCGCCCGGATCACGTCCCCGAGCGTCCGCCCCATCAGGCCGAGCGCAGCCACGGCCTTCCCGTCGTCCGGGCCGGGCCGCTTCGGGGTCTGCTGAACTCCTCCAGAGGGCTCAGCAGCTCCGGACGGTCTCGGATTGCACGGGTTCGACCCGGGGGCCCACATCGGGTCCACCATCATGCCCCCGAGGTAGGTCTGCGCGTCTTCGAAAGCCACGCGCAGCGCGACCGCGGCCTTCGGGTCCTGTCGCGAGATGACAAAGTCAGCCAGATTATAGTACCGCCACGCGGCGTTCACAAGCTTCCGGGCGTGATCCCGCCTCTGCTCGGGCTCGAGGCTCTCCTCGCGGACTTTCGCGGCCGCGCTCCGGATACGGTCCCGGGTCATGAAGGCCAGAAAGATCGCGAGGCGCAGCTCAACGCCGGGCAGGTTCTTCGCCTTGAGAGCCGCCCTGAGACCATCCTCGAGCCCGCGCGGAAGCTCCGTCTCGAACTTCTCCATGGTCGCGTGGACAATCCCGTCATCGAAGAGCTTGAGGGCGACGTCGAAGCGCCCGGCCTGGCCGGCGAACTTGATGTCCTTGAAGTTCTTGGTGATGTCATCGTCCTTGGGGATGAAGACGCCGACGTGGTGGGCATCGGCGATAGTCAGGAGCCCCAGCCACACGGCGAACCCCAGGAGCGCGGGAGCCGTCCGTCTCACGCGTTTCCCCTCCGCTCGCGCCAGGCGACATAGATCCCCCGCCCGAGCATCAGCGAGATGACTGCCATCGCCACCAGGGCCGCCCCACCAAACGGAATCCAGGCGAGATACTCGGCCAGGTCCTTGCTCCGCTCGAGCCCGAGCACCGGGATCATCCCGCTCCACGCCAGGTAGCCGAATGGATAGAGGAAACCGCCGACCACGAGCATAGCATAGAGGGCACGCGAGAGCGCGCGGGAAGTCAGGAAATTCCGGATCATCAGGCCGCCCGCGAAGATCACGAGCCCCATGCCTTCACCGTGGAGGTGGAAGAGGCGGAGCGCAAAGTCCGCCCTCGCGACGAGGTTGTCGATGACCGGCCCGTCCACCTCCCGGACCCCGACCAGGCCGTGGATTTGGGGTCGGGCCTCGACCCGCTCCCGGTTAGCGCGCTCAAGCGCCACCTTGAACTTCACCATGGCGCCGCCTCCCACCTCGGCGAGAACGAGGAGCAGCATCGAGGCCAGGATCACGGCGAACGGTGGCAGGCCTACCGCCCCGCGGCCGGGCGCCTCGTCAGCCTGCCCGAGCCGGCGCCACCTCTTGGGCGGCAGATCGCGGACAAGGTACACGGTCAGCGCCCAGAGCGCGATCACGACCAGCCCTCCCGAGGGAATGAGGACAAGGATCGCAGCGATCGTCCGCGCCGGGCCCACGCCGACGAAGGGGATCAGGACGCTCCAGAGCAGGTAGCCAAAAGGAAAGCCGAAGCCGCCAAGCGTGAGAAGCACGTGGAGGGTCTTTCGGATCCGGGTGGTCCTGACCAGAGTGCTGATGACCAGGGCGACCCCGAAGATGACCAGCCCCATGCCCTCTCCGTGGAGGTGGAAGAGGCGGAGTGCTCCATCCAGCTTGACGAGCGCCTCGTCCAGGATCTCGTTGTCCACATCCCTGCTCCCGACCAGCCCGTGGACCTGGGGCCGCTCGAGGATCCGGGCGGTCGCGAAGGCGGTGAGCTCGGGCTTGAAGCGCGCCATGGATGCCCCGCCGATCTCGGCGAGGGCGATCAGGAGCGCCGCCGCCAGCACCACAGGCCGAGGCGGCCGCCGCCAGCCTGCCGAATCCTCCGGCGCCGGCTTGGGGACGACCCCCGCGTCGCGGGGAGCGGTAAGCGCGCGGCGCAACCGGCCATTGGCCAGAAGGAAGCCCGCAGCCACGACCAGGAGGCTCAGGCCAAGGATCGCCGAGGACCCGAACGGGATCAGGAGCGCCTGCTCCGCGAGGGCGATGCCGGCGTCCTTGCCGTAGAAGAGAATGAGCGCGCTGTACCCGACGTAGCCGAGCGGGAAGAGAAACGAGAGCCCCAGGAGCCAGTAGAGGAGCGCGCGAAGCCAGCGGCGGCCGACGAGCGAGGCGACGGCGGTGGCGGCGAAGAGGAGAACGACCCCCATCCCCTCGCCATGGGTGTGGAAGAAGGAGAGCCCCGCCTCGATGGTGAAGACGATGTCCGCGACGACCTCGGCGTCATACTCCCGCGAGCCCGACAGGTTGTGGACCTCGCGCGCCGAAAAGATGCGCTCCGTCGAGAAGCGTTGGATCTGGGGCTGGAGGAGGGACATCACGGCGCCGCCCGTGGTGCCGAGGGCGAGGAGAAGGACGGAGAGGACGATCAGCACGAGAGGCGGCCGGCGCATGCGCAAATCTTATCAAACGCCGGGGTGGACAGCGCTCGCCGTTTTGCCTAATGTAGAGCCCGCGATGAACGCAGGGCTCTGGAACGATGCGCTCTCGCTGATGCGGGCCCGCGTGGACCGGACCGCCGAGAGCGTGAACGAAGGTTTCCCGCACTTCGCCGATCCCGAGACCGGCCGGTGGACTTGCTCGCCGACAGGAGACTGGACCGGTGGCTTCTGGAACGGCATGCTCTGGCTCTTGGCCGCCGGCACCGGGGAAAAGCGCTACCTCCGGTGGGCCGAGGAGTGGACCGAGAGGCTCAGGGCTCGGATTCACTCCGACACCGTGTTCCGGGGCTTCCTCTTCTACTATGGCGCCGCGCTGGGCGCGATGCTGCTAAACAATCCCGGCGCGAAGGAGACCGCGCTGCTCGGCGCCCAGGGGCTGGCCTCGACCTACAACCCGCGGGCGGAGGCCCTCCC
This sequence comes from Candidatus Rokuibacteriota bacterium, assembly GCA_016209385.1. Taxonomy (NCBI): domain Bacteria; phylum Candidatus Rokuibacteriota; species Candidatus Rokuibacteriota bacterium. The sequence goes on along the minus strand of JACQWB010000014.1, from coordinate 4,195 downwards.
CCTCGGGACCGAGGCGGAGGAGGCGGCGGACGTGGGCAAGGGGGAGGCCAACGTGGACACGGTCCAGGCGTCGGGGCTCCTCCTCTGGGCCCGGCGGGAGACGGGCGATGCCGGCTTCGGCGAGATCGCGCTCAAGCACGCGAGCCGGCACATCGAGTTCTGCCTGCGCGAGGCGGGATCGGTCTGCCAGTCGGCGTCCTTCGATCCCGCGACCGGGAGAATGCTCCGCCGCTACACGCACAAGGGCATCACGGATCAGAGCACGTGGGCGCGCGCCCAGGCGTGGGGGATCCTCGGCTGGACCCTGACCTTGCAGTGGTCGGGCGACGCGCGCTTTCTCGAGCCCGCCGAACGGGCTGCCGACTGGTGGCTCGCCCACGTGCCCGACGACTGGGTCGCGTTCTGGGACTTCGACGATCCGGGCATCCCGCGGACCAACCGCGACACCTCGGCCACAGCTATCGTGACGGCGAGCCTGCTCAAGCTGGCAGCCCTCACGCGCTCGGAGGCGAAGCGACTCGTGTACCGCCAGGCAGCCGAGGTGACAGCGCGGGCGCTGGTGGAACGGCACCTGAGCGGCGCCGGCATCCTGGGGGACGGGTGCTACAACAAGCGGATTGGCCTGGCGACCCGCAACGAGCTGATCTGGGGCAGCTACTTCCTCTTCGAGGCGCTCCACGTCCTGACCGGCGCGCTGGAGGCGACGCAGATCTGAGCGGGCGCCCAGCGTGTCGCGGGCGCCGTTCCTGACACGCGGGCGCGGCGTTCGGATACTGCCTTCACCACAGGCGAAGCAGCAGATCCTCGGCGGCAACGCTGCGCGGATCCTGAAGCTTGGTGGCTGAACTCTGCTAGAGGCGGAGGAGCTTTGCCGCCGTGCCGCCCAGGATTCGCGCCTGACCCCCCCGGGAGAGCCTGGCGAGGCGCGTGATGACCTCCACGGGCCGCTCGTAGCCCATGTCAAAGCAGTAGTCGCTCCCGACCATCACCCGGTCGGCGCCCACAAGCCCGATCAGGTAGCGGAGCGACTCCGGCGCGTGGCTGACCGTGTCATAGGTGAAGCGCCGGAGGTACGCGGAGGGCGGACGCTTGAGATGCGCGCATTCCGGCCGGACCTTCCGCCCCCGGTCCAGGCGTCCCACCAGATAGGGGAAGGCGCCGCCGGCGTGGGGGAGGCAGACTGTGAGCCGCGGGAAGCGGTCCAGGATCCCGCCGAAGATCAGGTGGGCGGCGGCCACCGCGGTGTCGAAGGGGTTGCCGAGGAGGTTGCCGAGGTAATACGGAGCGAGACGCTGGGCCCCGATAACGCTGAGCGGGTGGAGGAAGACAGGCAGCCTGAGCTGATCGATCCGCTGCCAGACGGGAAGGAACGCCGGATCGGACAGCTCCCGCCCGTTGACGTTGGTCCCGAGATAGACCCCGCGGATGCCGGGAAGCTTTGCCGCGCGCGCCAGCTCGCCGACCGCCTGAGGAGGATCCTGGAGCGGCAGGGTGGCCAGGCCCACGAACCGATCGGGGAAGGCGGTGTGGGCTTGACCCAGGGCGTCGTTCACCAGACGCGCCAGGCGGAGGCCGAGGGCGCTGTCGGCCCAGTAGACCATGGGGTGGGTGAGCGAGAGGGCGTGGACGGCGACGCGCTGACGATCCATCTCCTTTCGCCGGAGGTCCAGATCCCAGAACGCGGGCCTCAGCGGCCCTCCCAGGACCGCCCCGACCTGGATCGCTGGGCCCGCGGGGTCGGAGCGGTTGAGCTTGACCCCGAAGGCCTCGCCCTGGGTCTCGATCGCTCGGAGGTAAGGCTCGGGGAAGTAGTGGGCGTGGATGTCAACGACCGGGGCGTTGGTCATGGGGAGCCCGTCCGCTTCGTCTGTCGCGTTGTTAATCCGCTTCCTGGTCGCAGAGGTCCAGGGCGATGAGGGCGTAAAGCCTGGCGGCCGTGACCAGGTCGGTGATCCGCATGGCAAAGTTCCCGCCCCCCACGCTGATTCCGGGCCCGTAGGTGATGGCCGGGATCCCCATTTCGTTGAAGACGTTGATGTCGCGCCACATGCTCGAGAACGGGGGAGCGCCCACCTTCGGCGTCTCGCCGAAGACCTCCCGGTGAGAGCGCCGGATCGCCTCGGCCAGCGGCTCGACGCGCTGAGCCTCGTACCCCCGCCGGTAGACGTAGAGCTCCACCTCACCCCGAAGCCCGGCGCCGGCGATGAGTCGGCGCAGCTCCTCCCTCACGTCCAGCGGATTCTGGACCGGGGTGATCCGGACATCGACGTAGACAGCGCACTGCTGGACAGTCTTCGTGATCTTGTAGGGGACGCCGGCCCGGATCGCGCCGATGTTGACCTTCGGGACCACGACGCCGCCCGGGCACTCGTAGCGGTGGCGCTGCTCGTAGTCGTACGCCCACTCCTCCAGCCGCTCGATCAGGCGCGCCATGCGGACGATGGCGTTCGGGCTCTTCTCGATCGGCGTCGGCCGCGTGATGTAAGGGGTGTAGATCGGCAGGTCGTCGCCGAAGACCGTGACCTTGAAGAAGGCCTTCCCGGCTTCCACCCAGATCAGGCCGAAGTCCGTCCCCTCGGCCACGAGCGCGTAGTCGCCGACGGCCCCATGGGTCAGCGCGTAGCGCGTTCCCGCCTCCTTGGCCACGTATTCGGGCGGCTGGAACTCATCCACGGGCTCCAGGCCGATCTCTCCCACGACGGCCATGAGGGTGAGGTCTCCCCTGAGCGCCACCCCGCTCTCGCGGATCGCGTTGGCGGCGATGAGCCAGGTCGCCATCGGCCCTTTGTCGTTGCAGATCCCGTTGCCGATGAGAAACTCACCCTCCCGCCAGGCCGAGTGGAAGACGGGGTCGGCCGCCCGCCGGGTGGTCCAGACCTCTTCCTTGGCGATCGTCGTGTCCATGTGGCTGTTGAAGACCAGGCTCCGGCCCCGGGCCTGGCCCGGCAGGGTGGCGGCCACGTTGAAGCGATCGGAGAAAAGCCCGAGCTTTCGCGGGGCAAAGCCGTGGCGCAGGAGCCAGTCGTAGACATACTGGCCGACCTCCCCCTCGCGCCCTGTCGGGCTGTCGATGTTCCCCAGATCGAGAGCCACCTTCACCAGCTCGTCGGCATCGATCCGGTCCAGGACACTCTGGGCAGACGCGTTCGGCTTCATCTCACGAGACCTCCTTTGCCCATCTCGACTCCGCCCTGGTACTACGCCGGGAGGATCGGCTCCAGCGCGCGGTTCTTCAGCTGTGAGGGAGCGCAGACGGTTGATGGCTAAAGTACCGACGCATCCACCGCGTTTTGTGTCAGGTGGATCGGCTAAGCTGACCGCCCCCGTCTCCTTCCTGTAACACCGTCTTGTCAGCAGCTTCTAACCCAAGGGCCTGGTCAGGTTCGGCGGCGTCGGGTCGTTGGCCGCCTCGACCCTGCTGGCGACTTGCTTCGCCGAGTCCCGCCCGTCTTGGACTGCGCTCCCCGGCGCTTTCCGGGCTGCTCGGCTCGCGTTCGTCTCGGCGTCCCGGTCCGTGTGGGATCGGGCGGCTCGGCCTCGATCTCGATCCCGAACACGGCGGCTAGCTTCTCGGCGGCGATCCGCTTCCCCGCGCCCGCGCCGGTTCGCGAGACGGCGCCGGACGTGGCCGAGCTCAGGAGCTCGGTCTGGTCGACCTGGCGCAGGGAGAAGAACAGCTCGGGCTTCTCATCGAGACGCGCGCCCACGCCGTACAGCACCGCCGCGACGTGCTTGCACATGCCCGCCCAGTCCGGGCACGAGCACTCCATCGTAATCTCGCGCGGCTCGGGGAACAGCCCCTCCTTCGGGTCAGCCAGCACCGCCAGCACCTCGGCGGACAGCTCCCCCCGCAGGAGCCCCACCAGGGACCCGATCCTGCCCGTGCAGCGAGTCACGACGTGGCGCCAGCGCGCCCGCTTCAGCTGAGCAAAGTGGATCTTCACCGTGTACAGCTCGCTCCCCGCGACGAACGCCTCGACCTTGCCCCTCGCGATCGCCAGATCCACCACCGAGCCGTTGCGCAGGTAGGTGCGCCCGCGCGGCAGCCGGTTGGCGAAGTCCATGTAGCGCTCGAGGTTGTCGCACCAGGCCTTGCCCCAGAAGGTGGTCGCGATGCCCCGCCCGCGGCGCTGGATCACGACCGGCTCGGAGGGCCGTCCGCGCTTCTTGGCGACCCTGGCGATCGCCTTGGCCG
>JACQWB010000013.1 GCA_016209385.1 Candidatus Rokuibacteriota bacterium | reverse complement strand
TCCGAAGTCTCCCCCGTTGCAGTTCGAGCCGAGGGGCTGCCGACGAGCCGCAGGCGAGGCCCGAGTAGTAGTTCGAGCCGAGGGACGTCGGCCATGCCGTGAGGCAGGTCCGTCACGAGGCGAGACCCGAGCTAAAATTGCGCCGGCAGCTCGGGCGCTGCGGGCTCAGGCGACGAAGGGCGGGATCGGCGGGATCTCGACCTGCTGCGTCTTGACCTGCACTACCCCCGGCACGCCGCGCGTCACGTCGGCGGCCGGCTCCAGGGCCGAGGTACCCTCGAGCGTGATCACGCCGCCCTTGGCCTCCACCGCGATCCGGTACTTGCGCGTGTCCGGGTGCGTGACGAGGGCGACCTGGACGCGCGAGGCGAGCGCCCGGTCGGCGACGATCTGCTGCCCCGCCGTGGTGGTCGCCAGCTCGGGACGCCGCACCAGCCCCGCGAGCTGCTCCACCGCGGCCTCGATCGTCAACTTCTCGGTGTTGAGCACCAGGTCGTAGAGCGCCGGATCGCGCAGGTCCACGTCGTAGAGGTAGCGCATCCGGCCCAGCTTCTCCATGTCGTCGCGCCGGACCATGTCGGTCACGCTCCGCGGGTTCGCCCCCTCGCCCATCTGCCCGGTCATCTTCTTCAGCACGCGCTTGACGCGCAGCTCGAAGGCAGCCGCCACGCGGACGCGGAGCACGTGGGGAATGCCGCGGAGGAGCCACTGGCCGCCGCGCCCCATGAGGATCACGTTGTCGCTCTCGGCGAACTCGTAAAGCGCGGTCTGGATCACCGTGAGGTAGCGGCGGGTCTCGGCGTCGAAGCGCTCGAAGAGGGAGGGCTTGGCTTCGTCCAGGTGGGAGAGCTTGTCCTCGAGGAGGCCGTAGCGGCGCGCGGCGTCCGAGATCAGCTCCTGATCGACGTAGCGGTAGCCCAGGCGCTGCGCGAGAGCCGTCCCGATCTCGGGCCCACCCGCCCCCATTTCGTGCGAGAAGGTCACAATGCCCATCGCGACCTCTCCTTCCAGGGAGCCGCAACTCCCCGTCCCTCCGCGCCGGGGCGGAGATCAGGCCTGGCGATACTGCGCCTTCAGGGCGGTGGGGGCGATCGCAATCCGCTTGCCGCCCACGTCCTCCAGGACGTACACCTCGTCGGTGAGCGACCCGCTGGCGAAGACCTCGAAGACCTCAAGCGCCTCTTCGAGCGAGGTGCCGGGCGGCCGCTCCGCCATCATCTGTTCCACCGCCGCGCGCTTGAGCCGCATCCCGTCCTACCCGCCGAGGAGCGCCTGGGCCTTGTCGGCGTTGGACACCGTGAGGACCACCGTCGCGCTGCCCGCGCCGGCCGTGGTCGCGTAGGCGCACTTGATATTGATCTTCCCCTGGGCCAGCTTCTCGGCGACCCGCGCGAGGGCGCCCGGCCGGTCCTCAAGCGCCATCGCCAGGGCCGGCTCCTCGCCCGGGCGATACTTGGCCGCCTTGAGGGCCTCCTTGGCCTTGCCAGGATCGCTGACGACCATCCGGATCTTCCCGCGGCCGGCCGTCTCCGCTGCACAGATCGCCGTGATGTTGACGCCCGCGTCGGCCAGCGTCCGGCAGATCTTGGCCAGGACTCCGGGCTTGGACTCGAGGGTCAGGGTGAGCTGGGTCGTCTTGGCCATGGCCATTCCTCCTCGTTCGGACTCGGTCCGGTGACGTTCCTCGATGGGACCGATCGGGAGCGTCCCCGTGGGCGCCCGCCTCCCCGTCCACCCGGCGGGCCCGGGAGTGGGGCGATCCGGCGAAACTCGGTAGGGTCCTGGTCGAGCTTACCGCCCACGGGGGCCCCGCACTCGGCGCAGAGGTAATCGTACTTGGTCCCGGTGGGAAGCACCAGCAGGAGCTTCTTGCGGACCGGGACCGCCTTCCGGCAGCGCGGACAGAAGAGGCTCGCGGCCTCGAACTCTTCGTATGCCTCGGGCATCCTCTCCTCTCCGGCATGGAGCCGGCGGTGGGACTCGAACCCACGACCTGCTGATTACGAATCAGCTGCTCTGCCACTGAGCTACACCGGCTCGGGGAGCCTACCGTACCACGCAGGCTCGGAGGCGTCAACGCACGGCCGGCCCGAGGCGCGCTGTGATAGAATACCGCCCATGAAGTTCCTCTGCGTCGAGTGCGATGAGCCGATGAGGCTCCTCCAGAGCGAGGGTCCGGAGGGAGGCTCGCTCGCCGTCACCTTCGGCTGTCCCCGCTGCGGCCGACGCGTGGCCATGCTCACCAACCCGTTCGAGACCCAGCTCGTGCGAAGCCTCGGCGTCAAGGTCGGTGGACGCACCGAGCCGGCGACACCCTTCGAGCACATCCGCGCCTCCCTCGCCCACCAGCGCGGGGAGGCGCTCGAAGCGAACGCGCCGGGCGAGCCGCGCACGACCCCGCAGCCGTCGCCCGCATCCGAGGGGCCAGGGTGCCCCTTCGCCAACATGCTCGCGAGCCAGGAGACGGAGCGGTCGGAAGAGATCGGGTGGAGTCCGGAGGCTCAGGCGCGCGTCGAGCGGATCCCCGAGTTCGTCCGTCCGATGGCCCGGAAGGCCATCGAGCGCTACGCAGAGGGCAAGGGTTACAGCCTGATCACCGAGGCGGTGCTGGACGAGGCCCGGACCGCCATCGGTATGTAGCGCCTCGCCGCGCCTCGCCCGGCCTCGCCGCACGCCGTCGCGTTTACGCCCTTCGAGCGCGGGCTTGGCCCGCGCAATCGAGGGGGAGGTGTCGGAGGGGGCCGTCGAGGCCCCCTCCGATTCTCCTACGGCCGCGCGCGCGCGTGGCGGCCGTACTGCCGATGGCAGCGCGGGCAGCGGAGCCAGCCGGTCCGAACCCGCCTGACGATCCATCCGCAGTGCGGACAGAGCTGGAGCACGCGCCGGCCGAGGAACCACCCGCCGACCGCGACGAGGCCGGCGCCCACCACGACCAGGAGCCCGATCACCCACTCCATCGCGTTCAGGGTCGAGCCGGGAGGCCGAGGGTGAGGGAGGCGTGGGTGAGGCGCAGCCCCAGGGGCTCCGCCCAGCTCGGCAGGCGATCCCCGAGGAGCGCCTCGCGGAACTGCGCGACGCGCGGGGCGGGCAGGTGCACATGGCTCGCCAGCTCGTCCGCCAGGCCCTCGGGATCATCGTACGCCCGCTGGCTCACCCGCTCCACGTGCCGAAAGAAGCGCCGGATCCGCCGGTCCATCAGGCTCTTCGACAGGGTCAAAGCCAGCCGGGCGAGGCGCTCCAGGATGACGCTGTCGAGGCGAAGGAAGCCCTCGACGCGCGACTCCGCGTAGGTCGGCCCCCCGGGGGTGGTGCGATGGACCGTCTCGAGTACGAGCACGAGGCGGCCGGAGATCGTCGGCAGCAGCGGCTGATCGTAGCGCCCCTCGAGGTGAAAGACGCGACGATCTCCATCCGTCATGATCGGTTTGAAGACGCCGCGGGCGCCACGGCCGTCGTCGGCCTCGTACCCGTTCGAAGTCTGCTGCACCCGGTACTTCCCCTCTCTCAGGATGCGGGCGACCTCGGCGGCAAAGTCGGGATGCTCGATGAGGAAGTCGAACACCTCTTTTCGGCTGCGGTACCAGATCCCGTACACATGGTGCACGACCGCGGCTCCGTCCACGACGTCCTTGACCTCGAGAAACGTGCGCCGGTCGAGCCGGTCCCACGGAAGCTCGCGCGTCACGGCCGGCAGCGATCGAAGCCGGAACCCCTCGCCGCTCCACGTCGGGCCCGCGAGGCCCAGCAGGGCGATTGGCAGCAGGACGACAGCCGAGCGCATATCGCCCCCAAGGATACCACCGAGCGCCGCCTCCATGACAGGAGCCGCGGCGCTCACGGCCCACCGCGAGGCGTCGGCGTCCGCGACAGGTCGAGGCGGCCGCGCGGGCGCTTTTTCCTTGACACCGAGCGCGCGGTCACCGCTAGAATGGTCCGGTGACTCCCGCATTCCGGTCGAGGAGGGGACGTGGCCCATCCGCGCTATCCAGTGTGCCGGCTCTCGAGCTCGCTCTGCCTCGAGTCGCGCTGTCCCCTGGCCGACCGGCTCGACAACGTCTGGGTCGGGTGCCGGGAAGGATGGCTCAGCTGGGACGAGGCGATGCCGCCGGACCTCGACGCGCGTGGAAAGGCGCGGCTCAACCTCTACCTGCGGCTCCACGACCTGCCGGTCCCCGACGAGGTTCGGCTCTCGCCACTGCCCTCGGCCTGATCCTCGCGCTCGCGTGGGCGAGCGGCCTCGCGCCGCGCGAGGCGTCGGCACAGAATGGAAAGCCGCCCGACCTGAACGCCGAGGCCGTCCTCCTCCTGGATTCCGGCGGGCGCGTCCTGTTCGCCAAAAACGCGGACGACGACCACGCCCCGGCGAGCCTCGTCAAGCTCATGACGCTCTACATCGCCTACGAGGACGTCGAGGCGGGGCGCGCGGCGTGGGACGAGCCGGTGACCGTGAGCGCGAAGGCGGCGGCGACACCCGCCTACCGGCTGGGGCTCCGGACGGGCGAGACCGTGCCGCTGTCGCTCCTCCTGGAAGGCGTGGCCATCGTGTCGGCCAACGACGCCGCGATGGCGGTGGCCGAGCGCCTGAACGGAGACGAGCAGGAGTTCGTGGCGCGGATGAACGCGAAGGCCCGCCAACTCGGGCTCACCGCCACGCAGTTCGCCAACCCGCACGGCCTCCCCGATCCGAGTCAGCGGAGCACGGCCAAGGATCTCGCGACGCTCACGGCGAGCCTGCTCGAGCGGTTCCCCGAGGTGCGGACCCTGCTCGGCGCGAAGAGCTTCACGTACCGCCGCAGAGTGTACGTCCGGCGGAACCCGTTGCTCCGGGATCCCTGGGGCGTTCAGGCGCTCAAGACCGGTTTCACCCGGGAGGCCGGCTACAATCTGGCGGTCGCCGCGTGGCACCACGGCCAGCACTTCCTGGCGATCCTCCTCGGCGCCAAGAGTCGCGGCCTCTCCTTCCTCGATGCCCAAAAACTCCTCCGGTACGGCTTCGTTCAGGGCGGCCTGGAACCGGCCGCCAAGGAGCGCCGTCCGCCACCCCGGCGGAGCGGGACCCGCCGGCCCGCGTCCCCGCCCTCCTGACCGTCCCGCGCGACACTGCTCGCAGCGGACGCGACCCGCGACGGAGGCACCCACCATGGCAGCGATTCGAGGCATCCTCTTCGACGCCTACGGCACGCTCTTCGACGTCCACTCGGTCGTCGAGGCCGGACGCGCCATCACTGCGGACCCGCAGACCCTCTCGCTCGCCTGGCGCCAGAAGCAGCTCGAGTACACCTGGCTTCGCGCGCTGATGGGCCGCTACGTGGACTTCTGGCAGGTGACGGAAGCCGCGCTTCGCTACGCGGCGCGCCGACTCGGGCTGTCGGCGAGCGAGGCCCAGCTCGAGCAGCTCATGCAGGCCTACCTCTCCCTCGCCGCGTTCCGCGAGGTCAGGGCCACGCTCGAGCGGCTCCGCGGGATCCCGCTGGCCATCCTCTCCAACGGCTCCCCCGCGATGCTGGCGGCGGCGGTGACGTCGAGCGGGCTCGGGGGCGCCTTCGTCCACGTCCTCTCCGTCGACGCGGTCAAGACCTACAAGCCGTCGCCGGAGGTCTACGGGCTAGGGACGCGCGCGATGGGGCTGCCCGCGCCCGAGCTGCTCTTCGTCTCGGCCAACGCCTGGGACGTGGCCGGGGCCAAGGCCTTCGGCTACCAGGTGTGCTGGTGCAACCGGACGCAGGCGCCGATGGAGGAGCTGGGGGTCGCCCCCGACTTCACCGTCGGGCGCCTGGACGAGCTGCCCGCCCTCGTCGCGTCCGCGCCCCGCGGTGGAACCGCCGCCTGACGCACGGGCCCCGAGAACACGCGCGGCTCACCCCCGACGCGAGCGTCGGTCGGATGAGCCGTCAGAGCTCTGGGCTCCGAAACCGGGGAATCCTGGAGACGCCGGGCGTGATCAGAACTCCCCGATTCGCGCCGGGGCCTAGCGCTTCGCGAGGCGCTTCCGCTTTTCGTAGACCCAGAGCTTCTTGGTCATCTCGGAAGGGCCGATAGGCTTCGAGCCGAACACTGCCTCGACCGAGTCCTTACAGCCCCTGAAGTTGATCGAGTACCCGCCGAACGCCGCCTTCCGTTTCGCCATGCCGTCCTCCTCGGTTGTGGTTAGGGAACCCTTTTTTGCCGGGGCTCATCGGTGCCCGCGGGAACCCTCGCCGCCCGGCGCCTCCCGAACCGACTGGGCGTATTATCTCATTTTACGAGGGGGAGAAAAGGGGAAAAATACAACCCCTGGGGGCCACTCCGGGAACAGGACTCTAGGAGTGGGGCCGGACCCGAAACCGACACTCGGGGGTCCGGGGGATCGCCCGGGATGCCTCGCCCCAGCCTCCTCAGAGCGCGAGCGCGTAACCGTCGCGACGCGGATCCGCCCCGCCCTGAAGCGCCCCCGAATCGGGGTCGCGCGTGATGCCCTGCCCGCCGCCGACGATCCACGACCAGTCGTCGATGACGTTGACCTGGTGGCCGCGCCGCGCCAGCTCGTCACGCACCTCGCGCGGAATCCGCGCTTCCGCGTCCACGAGGCGATCGCGGTAGATCCGGACGCGCGGCGCCTCGATGGCCTCCTGGATGTTCATGCCGAACTCGAGCACGTTCAGGATCATCTGGGGCGTGGTCTGGAGGATGCCGTAGGAGCCGGGAGTCCCGATCGACATGAAGAACCAGCCGTCGCGGAAGATCTGGGTCGGTGACATCATCGTCCCCGCCTTCCGGCCCGGGCGGAGCCGGTTCGGGCTCTCGGCGTGGAGATCCGTCCACTTCAGGATGTTGTTCAGGACGACCCCGGTTCCGTCGACGGCGAAGCCGGAGCCGAACGGCACCCCGAGCGTCTGAGTGACGGTCACGACGTTGCCCTCCGAGTCCGCGCAGGCGAAGTGGGTGGTGTGCTCGCCCCGGAAATCGGCCGGGGGGCCGGGGAGGATCTGGCCGGGCAGGCGGATCGGGTCGAACCGCTCACCCTCGCTCACCGCAGCGCGCGTGGGATCGATCCGCGTCCGCTGGGAGGCTGAATACGCCTTGGAGACCAGACCCCCGATGGGAACCTCGGCGAGGTACGCGTAGGCCAGGCGATCGGCTGAGGCGAGCTTCACCGCCTCGATCAGGTGATGGAGGTAGTCGGCCGAGTTATGCCCCCAGCCCGCGAGGTCGTACGCTTCCAGGATGTTCAGGATCTCCAGATACTGGAACGCCGAAAAGGGCGGCGGCACGGTGGCGATCTCGACCCCCTTGAAGGGAATCGTGAGCGGCGCGCGCCACTCGGGGGTGAACGCCGCCAGGTCAGCCTCGGCGAGCCAGCCGCCGGCCTCCTGGACCGCCCGGCAGATCGCGCGCCCGATCGGGCCCCGGTAGAAGACCTCGGCGCCTCCCTCGGCCACCTGACGGTACGTCGCCGCCAGCTCCTTCTGGACGAGGAGACCCCCGGCGCGCGGGCTCCCGTTGCCGAGGTAGATGCGCTGCGCCGCGGCGGAGCGCTTCAGCGTGTCGCGCGCCTTCTCGAAGAACTCGCAGTTCTTCCAGGTCAGCGGCACGCCCTCCTCGGCGAGACGGACCGCAGGAGCCAGGACACGCTGCCTCGGCATCGTCCCGAAGCGATCGAGCGCGGCGAGCCACCCGCCCAGGTTCCCGGGCGTCGCGCAGGACTTGGGGCCGCCCTCGAGCTCGGCGGCCGTGACCCGCTCGGGGTCGGCGGCCTTCGGCGCTCGCCCGATGAAGTCCAGGACGACGCGTTCTCTCCGCCGCGCCGAGGAGATCACCATGAGGCCGATCCCGCCGATCCCCGACATGAAGGGCTCGACCACGTTCAACGCGCTGGCCACGGCCACGGCCGCGTCCACCGCGTTGCCGCCTTCCATCAGCATCTGGATTCCCGCCATGGACGCGAGCGGGTGGGCCGAAGTCGCGACCCCCCGGCGCCCCATCACGACCGGTCGGTACGCTTGTCGGTGGGGTGGCATGGTTGCCTCCTTACTCGGGCCTCGCCTCGGGAGTGTCGTCGCCTGCGGCTCCTCCGAACTCCCTCGGCTCGAAGTTCCACACTCGGGCCTCGCCTCGGGAGTGTCGTCCGCCTGCGGCTCCTCCGAACTCCCTCGGCTCGAAGTTCC